>CAZEOR010000090.1:0-8948 GCA_964513695.1 uncultured Thiobacillus sp. | reverse complement strand
AAATCGTCACCTCAGTATACGCCGCCGCAAGTGTCATCTGGGAAATTCGGGCTTCAGTATTCTCCGATGCCTTGCGGTGGTCACACGTTCCGCCGCCGCAGTCGAACTCCGCGCAGACCGCTTCCCCGGCCTGTCCTCCTCTGGCTCCGCGGGCCGGATGGCACTCTGTATGCTTCTGGTCAGCTTTTCGCCGTATTCCGCCAGGGTCTGCTCGATGTCTGGCTGCTGTTGTTCGGGCACCTCGATGAACGGCGGGAAATCGGCTTGACGGAGCGCCCGCAGGTCCATCTCCAGATCCTTCAGCCAGCCCCAGAGCGGGCGTTCATCGTCCGCCGTGAGTGATTCCACCTGCATGACCAACTGCCGGTACGCCAAGGCCACGTCGGCCCGGCCGATCTTCGCGTTTCCCCTTGAATCGTGGTCGTGGATTGCGGCCAGCCCGGCGTATTTTCCTTCCAGGCGCACCTCGCCTTCTGGCACCGGCAACGGCCAGCGCGGAGAGAGCTGTTCATCCGCCGCAAGCTCGGGCGGCACCCATCCGCTCAGCATCCGCTTGCCGGATGGCCAGGTCTCAAACACCCACCCTGGCGGGCCGGCATTTTGGTTTTGCAGGGTCGGATCACCGGCTACCCGCTCCTCATGCTGCCGACGCCGTTCCCGCCACTCATGGGCCTGATCGGCCCACCGGCCGTGGATCGCTTCCCATCGCTGTACCATGACCCTGACGTGGTCGCGGGCCTCGTATCGCCGGATCAGGTCAGCCACAGCATCGGCGATCAGGATGCGCCGTTCCCGCGCCAACGGGGGCAGGCCGGAGGGGAGCTCGTCGGAGGGGTTCAGCTTCGGGCAGGGAATGCTCAAGTCGTGATCAGCGATCCTGGCCTTACTCCTGCCGGCCGGGTCCAGCATATCGGCCAGCCGATTGAGATAGTCCGAAGTCTCCATCAGGCGTAGCGCGAGCATGATTTGGGCATCCCCGAGATCATGACCCTCTTTCTCGAAGGAGGCTTCATCGGCCAAGCGATGCAGCTCGCCCATCCGCTCTCTAAAGGTTCGGGCCACGTCCGGCTTGTGGAACTCCAGCCATTCGGCCACCGGCTCGGCTGCGATGGTCGCGCTCAGCACCTGAAGGCACGGAGGAGCGAAGTGCTCAATCGGCAGGCCAGGTGGAGGGCTGGCCTCGACGGCCTCGACCTGGGCTGCCATAGTCCGCAGAGTGTGGGGAATGTTCTCGGGCATGGACACCTATCCTTTCAACCGGACCGGCCGGCACCCGGGGCGACAGGTGTTCCCGCGGTTCCGGCCGGGGCCGCTGGGCCGGGCGTCCCCGGCCGTTCCGGTCTGGGAGTATGCGCTGACTCTTGACCGTCAGCAATCAGTGGAACACCCTATATATTCCCTGCATGGCGCGAAGAGAATGCTCCAGAGCCTGAATATGAGAGTCCGATAAGAACTTCGGAACGGCATTGCGTCCTCGCCGGTGTTGGTCGATCGGATTGAGCGCTTGCATCTCTACGGTTACCATACAGGATCAGTTTCAATTGGCTTGAGAACGGGCAGAGGCAGCCTATGAAGACCATCTTTGATTTGTGTCAACCACGCCGCGACGTGATCGAAGGCCGTTTACGGGATGAGGAATTCGCTGCCGATCTGGCCGCCGTGGTCAACGGCAAGGCGCCGGCGGAGTATGGAGATCCCGCCATCTTCTTTCGACACACGCATCCGACCAAGGGGCTTCGAACCCTTCTGGAGACTGTCTGCAAGAGGCTGAGCGGCACAGGCGGCGAGATGAATTCCGTGGTCCGGTTGGACACTCAGTTCGGCGGAGGTAAAACCCACGGGCTGATCGCATTGATCCACGCCGTCAAGGGCATGCAGGGCGTCAAAAACGCCGACGAATTCATTGATCCAAAGTTGCTGCCCCGCGGCGACGTGCGTGTCGCCGCCCTGGATGGCGAAAACTCCGACCCAGCCAATGGCGTCCGTCTGGAAGGCGACCTCATGGCCCACAGCCTCTGGGGCGAGATGGCCTACCGGCTGGCCGGCCGGCAGGGCTTTGAGCGCGTCCGCAAGAGCGACGAGACCCACATCGCCCCCGGTACGGATACCATTATCGAACTCTTCGGCGGCAGGCCAACACTGATCCTGATCGACGAGATTGGGCTCCATCTGCGGAAGGTTTCTCAGTATTTCCCCGAAAAAGCCGATCAATTTGCTGCGTTCGTGCAGGCCCTGCTCAAAGCGGTAGCCGCAACTCCTCAGGTGAGTCTGGTCTTCACCCTGGCCATACGCTCTGATGACAAGCGGGCCACGGATGCCTACAAGGCCGAGCAGCAGATCGCCATGCTCGCGTTCGAGGAGGCGGAGAGTGTGGTCGGCCGCAAGGCCACGCAGCTCAACCCGACCGAGGAGCACGAAACCGTAGCCGTTCTGCGGCGTCGTCTCTTCGAGAAAGTCGATCTCAACGCCGCCGCGAAGGTTGTGGACGCCTACACGGCTCTGTGGGATCGCAACAAGGAGACTCTGCACCCCGACGCATTCAGTGCCGAAACCCGGGACCAGTTCCGCAGCGGTTATCCTTTCCACCCCGAAACGCTCAACACCCTCATCGAGAAGACCAGCAGCCTGTCGACGTTTCAGCGGACGCGCGGCATGCTTCGCTTGCTCGCCCGCACGGTGCATCAACTCTGGAAAGAACAACCTCCCGATGCCTACGCGATTCACCCTCATCACATCGACCCGGGCGTCCAGAGCATTCGTGATGAAATCACCACCCGGCTGAGCCAGGGCGCCTATACACCCGCTTTGGCTACTGATGTGGCCGCGGTGCCCGGCTCCCCGCCGGCGACTGCCCAACAACTCGACCGTGACAACTACGCCGGCCAGCCGCCGGTGACGGCGTTCTTGGCCCGCACGGTTTTCCTGCACACGCTGGCCTATCCCGAATCTGCACAGGGAATTACAGCCGAACGGCTGCGCTACTCGGTCTGCTCTCCGGCCATCGAGCCCAGTTTTGTCGAGGCGGCCCGCAAGCAGTTTATCGGCGGTTCACTCTATCTGGACGATCGCCCGGGCTCCCCCATGCGCTTCATGACCGAGCCCAATTTGACCCAGATGATCCGAAAGGCGATCTCGGAGGTCGATCCCACCGAGGCTCGCGACGTCCTCAAGGAGAAGATCCGCGACGTATTCGCCCGGCGCGGCAACGACTTCGATTTGGTGCCCTTTCCGGGCGGTCCTTACGAAGTGCCCGACGACCTGGGCAGCGGTCGGCCCTATCTGGTTGTTCTCGGTTACGACGCTTGCGCCGTGTCGAACGAACCCACTTCCCTGCCCGGCACGATCGTGCAGATGGCCACCCGCAAGGGCGCCACGGAGGAACTTCGCACGTATCGCAACAACCTGATCTTCGTCGCGGCCGACGAGCGCCTGCGCGAAGAGATGAAGCAGGCCGTGCGGCGGCGGCTCGCTCTCGAAGAGCTGCGCAAGCCGGAACGGATGAAGGATCTCGCCGATCACCAGCAGCGGCAGGTTCACGAGGAATATCAGAAGTCCTCATTCAACGTCGCCGTAGCCATCATGCAGTGCTACCGGCATCTGTTTTACCCGTCGCATTTTCCGCTGGGCGGTGGCGAGGCCCAGCTTGCTCATACGGCCATTGAAGTTTCCAACGCGTCGGATACGCCCGGCAACGGGCAGGTGCATATCAAGCGGGCACTGCGCGAACAGAAGAAGCTCCTGGCCAGCGGCGATACGCCTGACGCGCCTACATACGTGCGCGACCAGACCCCGCTCAAGACACGCGGCCAGATCACCACCCAGGAACTGCGCAACGAATTCCGCAAGGCCCCCAAGCTCTCCATCCTGCTTGATGATGATCCGCTGATCCGCTGCATCCGCGACGGTATCGAACAGGAGGTCTTCATCTACCGCAAGGGCGATCTGGTCTGGGGCAAGGGCGACCCGGCCCCCAGCATTGAAATCTCTGAAAACGCCTTCGTTCACACCATGGCCAACGCCAGGGAGCTGACCCTGTGGCCCCGCAAGAAGAAGGAAGAGCCACCGCCGAAAGACCGACCCAAAGACCGCGGAGATCAAGGTGAACCGCGAGGGGATGACGGAGGGGCTAAAGACAGTCCACCGCCGCCTCCGCCCCCGCCTTCCGAGTTATCGGCCGAAGGCCCGCTCAGCCAGGCGCTGACCGAACTGTCCTAGAAGGCCCGCGCACGCAAGATCGAGGCCATCCGCGAGCTGCGCATCAGGCTGTTCGAGGCCCGGGCCACCTGGAGCCTGCATCAGGCGGTCGCCACCTGTCGGGAGGCCGCCGTGCGATGCCGCTTCTCAGCCAGCCTGTCCGGCGAGGACATGGAGTCCTTCAGCGTGGACTTCAGCGGCGGGATCGGCAAGGCCAACACCATCAAGTCCTTCCTGGAGGCCCAGATCCGCACGGCCACCGAACACAGTTTCGAAGGTGATTACACGTTGACATTCAAGGATGCCCTCTCCACCCGCGCCGAAAAGACCGAGGCGTTCACCAAAGCCATGACCCGGTACGGCGGCGGAGAGGCCTATGTGGAAGCTCAGGCCGATACGGCCGCCGGAGGCGCCGCATGACCGCTCCAAAATCCAGAACCGCACGGCCGTCGAATAACGGCCACAATCGTTCCAGTGCCCACCCGGTCTACGAGCTGCGCTGCCGGGGGCTGGGCGGCGGCGACGTGGAGTTGAGCATCTGGCAGCTCCCCACGGCCGCGACTCCTCGGTTAAGCGAGCCCGAGCGGACGGCGGCGCTCTACGGCCGGCCCTTGCGGCTGGTGGAAACCCGCGTTCTCCGGCGACTCAAGGGCGCCGGGGTGCGCCTCAAGGATCTCCAGAAAGGCGAGAGCCAGCGGTGCGCCCTGGATGAAGACGTGGCCCTCAACCTGGCCCTGCTGTTTCGCGCCCTGGCCCCGATGCGGAGCATCGACCGCATCCGGCTGGTGGCCGACGGCATCGACCGGATGAGCCGGGAGGAGGCCGGCTACTGGCTGGGCATGGCTGTCCATCGTGCCAACCCGCGGCGGGTTCTGGCGGCTCTGCGGATTTTGTTGACTTCGAACTGATGGGTGCAGCTCAGCAGAGGCGTGCAAGCTGATAAGCTATTGTTTTTCATATATTTATGTTCCGACAGAAGCCTTTAGTCTGCTTGTGAGTTCTTAAGAAATTAGAAAAAGCTCTTGACGGGGATACTATCATACGATAGTATTCCTATCGATGGAAGGGAATACACCATCGGCACTGACGGATCAGCCAGCCCCCAGGAAGTCTGTGATTTCCTTGCCGCCCTTATGACGGCAATGGAGTACGGGCGATTCCACCTCAAGGATCGAGAGAAGAATCTTCAATCACTGGCTGACCTGGGATTAAGCATCAATGACATGAAAGCGATACTGCGTCGGCTGTCGGTCGAGAACTATTCGGCCGGGCCGAAGCCCGATGACACGGACGAGACCAGGGAGGTCTGGATTTTCGGGTACGCGGTCGAGGGGAAGGAGATCTACATCAAGCTGCGGCTTGCGCCAGCGCCGGGCAAGCGGCATGTCCTGGCTGCCGTGGTCTGGTCCTTCCATCAGGCTGAATTTCCGATGAAGTATCCGTTCAGGGGAGACGCGAAATGATCCTCGAGTTTTGTGCATCCTGCGAGGCTGAGCGCCCCGTTCGGGCCGAGCGCCGCACCGAGCGGTACAAGGTCCGGGGCGTGCAATATGATGTTCCTGTGGACGTGCTGGTCTGCGAATTGTGCGGCGAGAGCATCTTCGATGAGAGCCGGGACAACGACCTGCTGCTCGGGCTCTATGCCCGTTATCGGAATGAAAAGGGCCTGCTGACTCCCGAAGAGATCAA
This sequence comes from uncultured Thiobacillus sp., assembly GCA_964513695.1. Taxonomy (GTDB): domain Bacteria; phylum Pseudomonadota; class Gammaproteobacteria; order Burkholderiales; family Thiobacillaceae; genus PFJX01. The sequence continues at coordinate 3,065 of CAZEOR010000090.1, read as the reverse complement.
AGCGATTCGCCGGAAGTACAACCTGAGCCAAAGAGCCTTCGCAACGCTGCTCGGGATGAGCGAAGCCACGATAAACCGCTACGAGGGTGGTGCACTCCAGGAGGATACGCACGAAACGCTGATCCGGCTGGTTTCAGAGCCCGAAGCACTGCTGGCGCAGCTGGGACGGCGCGGGGATCTGCTTTCTGAATCCCAGCGGGAGCGCGCCCGGCGGGCCGCTGAAACGTACTTGACAGGGGCCCGCGCCCTCACCCCTATGATGCCCAGAGGCGAACCGGACAAGACCGGCGGCCGCGAATTCGATTATCACAGGTACGCGGCGGCGGTAAACTGGTTTTGTCGGCAACTGCGCGAGATCCACCGCACGAAGCTCAACAAGCTGCTCTTCTATGCCGATTTCCTCTGCTTCAAAACAACCGGACGTTCGCTCACCGGCACAGCCTATCGTCAGCTTCAGTACGGCCCGGTTCCTGCCAACTACGGCAGCCTGGAGGATGCGATGGAGGCTGACGGCTTCGTGGAGATCGAGGCCGGTACCTATTCTGATGGCAAGGAATATTACCTTCTCAAGCCCGGCCCAGCCGTGCCCAGGATAGATCCGGCGTTTACGCCGGATGAGCAGAGAGTCCTGGAGCACGTTGCCCGGCAGCTAAGAAAGAAAAGCTGCAAGGCGGTCAGCAAAATGTCCCACCAGGAAAATGCCTGGGTGAAAACCCCGGCCAAACAGATCATCTCATACCAACACGCGGCCACGCTGTCGCTGTCCATGCCCTCAGAGGAGTAGGTCGTGGAAGAATCGGATCGCCATGCTGCGGAGTCTCCCTGGCCGACGAGGAAGGACCGGCTTTTCGTCAGGCCCTCGAAGCCCGATGAACCGCCCCCTGAACTGAATAGGTTTGAGAGTCTCCTGAAATCGCTCGGTCCGGACCTTGGCTATGCGTACCGGGAGGCCTACTTCCGGGCAGGTGAAATCCTGGCCCATGCGTGGTTGGAAGACGACCGGAACGGGTATCTGAAGTATCCCATGCTGTTCTGCTTCCGGCATTTCGTCGAGTTGTCCCTGAAAGCCATCATCGAGGTCTATTGCGAACTGCTTGGGTGCAGACCGAGCATTGAGGTTGAAAAAGAGCATGGCCCTATGAAGCTCTGGAATGAGGCGAAACGCCTCATGGACGAGGCGGTGCCAAACACGGGGACCGGGGATGAAACGAGCAGGAACGTGGAGCGGTGCCTGAACGAACTGCATCAGGTGGACAGGGATTCACAGCTATTCCGGTATCCGACCAGCAAAGACGGCCAGTCGGTCGAAGCGAGGCTGCCCCGGGTAGACGTGGACCGTTTCTTCGCGACAATGAGGCACCTTGAGGCTCTGTTCTTTGGCTGCCAGGCCCAGGCAGAGCACTGACAGGCTGTTTCAGAACTGTAGCGGCCGGCGTCCCTGCCGGCCGTCCCTCGTCGAAACCCAACGGCCGGCACAGAGGCCGGCCGCTACGAGAGCACAACGGAATCGGTTCTGAAACAGCCTCTTGATCGGATGCAGAGATGACTTGAGGGAATATTACGGCCCCTGAGCGTGGGGACGCGGCGGAAAGGAGCCGGCGGTGCCAAGGAAGAAGGCGGGCAGCCACACCATCGTACCCGGAACTTCGGATGGTCAGACAAGCGGGCGGGCACGACGCCTGATCGAAGAATGGTTACCCATTGCCGCCTTGAGCGAAGAGTCGGTCCGCGAGCGGCGCTCGATGACGGCGCTTCCCCCGACGTACTATCTCCACGTCTGGTGGGCGCGCCGGCCGCTGGTGGCCAGCCGGGCGGCCATTCTCGCCTCGCTCCTGCCCGAAGATGCCGACCGCTCCAGGTTCATGCACGCCCTCGGCATCCACGGAGACCCCGTCGCGGCGAAGATTGCAATGGAAGAAGCGAAGCGATCTGGTGAACGAATTGCCAATCCATACACCTATGAGCGAGCCTTCGGCTACAACCCATCTCCTTCAGAGGTTTCATGGCTCCACCGTTCAGCAGCCCCTCAAGGGGGTATTCCAGTCATCCTCGACTCCGCAGCCGGCGGCGGAAGCATCCCCTTTGAAACCATCCGATTAGGATGTGCGGCAGCTGCAAATGATCTCAATCCCGTAGCCTGGCTGCTGCTCAAATCAACGGTTGAATTTCCGGCTCGCTGGGGCGGTGTGCTTCTGCATCGGTACAACCAGCTTGCCTCCATATGGCTGAAGGCTGTCAAGCAGCGAATGCAGGGCTTTTTTCCACCGGACCCGAATCCTGATCGTTCGGATGCCACATTCCTCTGGGCGCGCACGGTGAGTTGCCCCTATTGTGGCGGGTTGGTTCCGCTCAGCCCGAACTGGCGGCTGAATAACAAGGGCGTGGGCGTGCGGCTGCTCCCGCGGGTGGCCGGCGAGCACCGCCGCTGTGAATTCGAGATCGTGGATAAGCTCAGCGACCAGTCGCCCGGTACGGTCAAAGGCGGTGACGGGCTGTGTCCCTATCCCGACTGCGGCCGGGTGATCGACTCGACAGACATCCAGGCCCAGGCCCAGGCCGGCCGGATGGGCGAACAGCTCTATGCCGTGGTCTACACCGAGCGGAAGGTGGTCGGCCGGACGGCCGCCGGCAAGCCCAGGATCAAGAAGCGCCGCGGCTTCCGCGCCCCCCGGCCGGAGGATGACGTCAGCGAGGCCGTCCAGAAGGCTCTGGCCGAAAAAATGCCGGACTGGCAGGCAAAAGGCATTGTGCCGGATGAGGATGTACCGGATGGCCTGAAGACCAATGAACCGCGCCGATACGGTATGCCCCGCTGGCGGGACATGTTCTCCCCCCGGCAGTTGCTGGGCCACTGCACGTCGGTGGAAGTCTTCCACGAACTGGTGGCCGAATGCGGCGGGGCCGGCCAACTGAGCGAACTCGACAAGGCGGCGCTGACGTATATCGCCCTCGGTCTGGACAAGATGTTGAATTACAATTCTCGAATGGCGGTTTGGATGCCGACACGAGAGGTGGTTGCAAATACCTTCAATCGTCACGATTTTGCATTCTGCTGGAGTCATGCG
>CAZEOR010000089.1:0-9020 GCA_964513695.1 uncultured Thiobacillus sp. | reverse complement strand
CCGCTCATGCCGGTGGTGACCTGATGACTGACCTAGACCAGCTTCAGGCCGGCATCGCCAACCCGTTTGATGAGGGCCGCGATGCGCTCGGCGTCGGCGAAGAATTCCAGGGTTTCCGGCAGCTTGCCGGCCAGCTCGAAAAAACTGTCCTCGTGCACGCCGTGACGGCCATATCCCGCTGAGGCGCGAAACGCGGTACCGCCAGCGATACCCAGGGACTTGGCCTCGTTGAACAGCCACTCGTGGATAGGCTGATGCTCGTGCTTCATGCCTTCCCTGACAAAGAATCGAACGCATACGGTTTGCATGGTCAACCTTTCAGCATCTTGAAAGTCCACACGCCCAGGGCGGTCAGGGCCAGGGAACCGAACAGGTGGGTCGATGCCGCCGCCAGCGCCCAGCCGAGCTGGCCACGGCTGATCAGCGTGAACACCTCGGCGGAAAATGTGGAAAAGGTGGTGAGCCCGCCCAGGAAACCGGTGATGGCGAACAGGCGCCACTCCGGCGGCAAACCCGGATGCTGGGCGAAGAAGGCAATGGCGATGCCGATGAGATAGCCGCCAATGAGGTTGGCCGCCAGGGTGCCGTAAGGCAACGTGGGGAAGACCGGGTTGAGCCACAGGCCCAGCCCCCAGCGCATCCAGGCGCCGATGGCGGCGCCAAATCCGATGGCGAGAAAAGCGGTCATGTCCCGGTGAGGAGAGAGGCGTGAGGAGTGAGGGGAAACCCCCACCGTTCAGTTGCCATGGTGCCTTTGCTCCTCACTCCTTTCTCCTCACCCCTTACTGCCTCACAGCCAAACCATCAATCCCGTTTCGAAGGGGTGGGTCAGCAGATCGTGATAGGGATAGACACGCACCCGGTAGAGCAGCTTGCCGCACATCTCCGGAGTCAACTCCAGGTTGAACAGGCAATCCTGGCCGTCCCAGCCCTGGGGCTTCATCTGGATGGCATGCAGATCCTTGTCCTGCCCCTGCTTGGAGGCGCGGCCCATGAGGATTTCGACACGCACATCCTCCGGGGCGAGGCCATTCAGGTTGACCGCCACCTGGAGTGTCAGGCTGTCGCCGAAGTTGATGCGCTTCTGGGGTTCGTCCAGCCGGCGCAGAGCCACCCCGCTCCAGGCCTGGCGCACCTTGGCCTTCCAGGCTGCGACACCTTGGGCGGCGGAAAAACCGCCTTCCGAGTAGCGCCGCCACTGGCGCGAGGCGGGGCCGTAGAACTTGTTGACATACTCCATGACCATGCGTGTGGAGTTGAAGCGTGGCAGCAGGGTCGTGATGGAGCGTTTGGCCATGTGCACCCACTCGGCGGAAAAGCCCAGCTCATGGCGCCGGTAGTACATGGGAATGACCTGATCTTGTAACAGTTCGTAGAGGGTCTGGCTGTCTTCCCGATTGCGGCGGGCTTCGTCGAAATATTCCGGCGCTGGCTTGATGGCCCAGCCGTTGCTGCCGTCGTAGCCTTCATCCCACCAGCCGTCGGTGACCGACAGGTTGAGCACACCGTTCATGGCCGCCTTCATGCCGGATGTGCCGGAGGCTTCCAGGGGATAGATGGGGTTGTTGAGCCAGACGTCGCAGCCGGACACCAGCCGGCGCGCGAAACCCAGGTCGTAGCCTTCCACCATGAGCAGCTTGCCTTCGAATTCCGGCCAGCGGGAAATTTCATGAATGCGGCGGATCAGTTCCTGGCCGGGCATATCGGCCGGGTGGGCCTTGCCGGCAAAGATGAACAGCACGGGCCGGTCGGCTTCCTTGATGATGGCCCGCATCCAGTCCATGTTCTCGAACATCAGGGTGGCGCGCTTGTAAGTGGCGAAACGGCGCGCGAAACCGATGGTCAACACGTTGGGATCGAGGGGGTTGGCATGTTTGAGCATGCGCTCCAGGTGGGCCTCGGAACCGTGGTTGCGCAGGTGCTGCTGGGTGATGCGGTGATGCACCGAATGCAGCATCTGGGACTTGAGGGCCTGATGCACGGACCAGAAGTGGTGGTCCGGGATGGCGTCGATCTTGTCCCAGAATTTCACGTCGGTGAGACGCCGGCGCCATTCGTAGCCCAACTTGTTGTCGAACAGATCCTGCCATTCCTGGGCCAGGAAGGTGGAGACGTGGACGCCATTGGTGATGTAGTCCATGGGCGACTCGTCCGGCCGGACCTGGGGCCACATGTCGGACAGGATGCGTGAGGACACGCCGCCATGGATGCGCGACACGCCGTTATGATGGCGTGAACCGTTCAGGGCCAGCTTGGTCATGTTGAAGTCCTGGCCGTGACCGGCGCCGCCCATCTTCATGAATTCCTCGCGCTGGACGCCCAGGTCGTTACAGCACTGGCTGAAGTAGTCCCAGATCATGTCCTCGCCGAAGTGGTCATGGCCAGCGGGCACAGGGGTGTGGGTGGTGAACACGGTGTTGGCCGCCACCGCTTCCAGGGCCGCGTGGAAGGACAGGCCTCCCTTCACCTTGCGGCGTATGCGCTCCAGCACCAGAAAGGCGGCATGGCCTTCGTTGATGTGATAGGCCGTCGGTTTCACGTCCAGGGCTTCCAGGGCGCGCATGCCGCCCACGCCCAGGACGATCTCCTGCTGGATACGGGTGTGCTTGTCGCCGCCGTAAAGCTGGTGGGTGATGTAGCGGTCCTCGGCGCGATTACCGGGCAGGTCGGTGTCCAGCAGGCACAGGCGCACATGGCCGATGCGCGCTTCCCAGACCTTTACCTCCACCTTGCGGCCAGGCAGCTCGATGAGGACGTGGATCTCCTTGCCATCCTCGCCCAGGGCGGGATGGATGGGCAGATCGTCGAACTCGGAATCCGTGTAGGTGGCGATCTGGTTACCGTCGTTGTCGATGCGCTGGGAGAAATAACCCTGGCGATAGAGCAGGCCCACCGCCACGAAGGGCAGGCGCATGTCGGAAGCGGACTTGCAGTGGTCCCCGGCCAGGATGCCCAGGCCGCCCGAGTAGACCGGGAAACTTTCGTGGTAGCCGAACTCGGCGCAGAAATAGGCGATCAGGTCGCCCGGCTTCAGTTCCAGGGGAATGTCCCGGCGCAGGGGCTCGCTCATGTAGGTGTCGAAGGCCGACAGCACCCGGTTGTAGCTGCCCAGGAAGATGTGGTCTTCCGCCGCCTCGGTCAGGCGCTCCTCGTCCACCCGCTTCAGGAAGGCCTTGGGATTGTGGTTGACCGCGTCCCACAGGCCGGGATGCAGGCGAGCGAACAACGTGCGGGTGGGCCGGTCCCAGCCATACCAGAGGTTATCCGCCAACTCCGTCAGGCGTGACAGGCGGCGCGGGATGCGCGGGTTGACTTCGATGACGAACGGGGTGCCGGGCTTCATGTTTTGTCTTCCTTCTTATTGGCGATCGGTCTTGTTCGATGGACCGGAATCAACCCATGCGAATGAAATGCTCGCGGTAGTATCGGAGCTCCTCGATGGATTCTTGAATGTCGGCCAGGGCAGTGTGGTTGTTGGCCTTCTTAAAGCCATCCTTGAGATCCGGTCGCCAGCGGGCAGCCAGTTCCTTGAGGGTGGACACGTCCAGATTGCGATAGTGGAAATAGGCCTCCAGCCCGGGCAGGTGGCGCGCCATGAAACGCCGGTCCTGGCAGATGGAATTGCCACACATGGGCGATTTGCGCTCGCCCACGTGCTGCTTCATGAACTCGATCATTTGCATTTCCACGTCCGCCTCCGACAGGGGGGAGGATTTGACCTTGTCGATTAGGCCGGACTTGCCGTGGGTACCCTTGTTCCAGTTATCCATGCCATCCAGCACGGCGTCGGACTGATGCACCACCAGGACGGGGCCTTCCTCCACCAGATTGAGATCCTTGTCGGTGACCACCAGAGCCACTTCCAGAACCACATCCTTGTCGGGGTCCAGTCCGGACATTTCCATGTCCACCCAGACCAGGTGGGTATCGTTTTGCGCCATTTTCAGCCTCGTGGTTAGGGGTCGGGAGAGAGGGTCGGGAGCGGGGCGGCATTGTGGCATAATCCCCTGACCCCCGCATAAGACCCCATCTAATGCCTTCATTTCAAAGCGTTTTTTTAGCCACACTGATCGTCGCCTTCGGCCTGAAACTATGGTTGCTGCTGCGCCAGATGCGCCATGTCTGGTCTCACCGCGACGCGCCGCCCGACGCCTTCCTGGGCATCATCCCCATTGAAGAACACCGCAAGGCTGCCGCCTATACGCTGGCCAAAGCGCGCCTGGGTCTGGTCCATCTGGCCCTGGAAGCGGGATTGCTGCTGTTCTTCACCCTGGGCGGCGGTCTGCAATGGCTGCATGACATTCTCGCCGCGCGCCTGGACAACCCCCTCTTGGCGGGCGCCGCCCTGTTGCTGGGCCTGGGCCTGATCAGCGCTGCCGCTGAACTGCCCCTGGGCGCCTACGGCCAGTTCCGCGTCGAGGCCCGCTTCGGCTTCAACCGGCAGACCCCCGCCGGCTTCGTCGCCGATTTGGCCAAGCAGGCCCTGCTCGGCCTCGCGCTGGGTGGCCCGCTGCTTTTGCTGGTGCTCTGGCTCATGGGCGTCATGGGTGCAGCTTGGTGGCTATGGGTATGGGGCGTCTGGATGGGCTTCAATCTTCTGATCCTGGCGGTGTACCCCACTTTCATCGCTCCCCTGTTCAACAAGTTCACACCCTTGGCGGATCAGGGCCTGCGTGAGCGCATCGAGCGTCTTCTGGCCCGGGCCGGCTTCAAGTCCAGCGGCGTCTTCGTCATGGACGGCTCGCGCCGCTCCAGCCACGGCAATGCCTATTTCACCGGCCTGGGCAAGAACAAGCGCATCGTCTTCTTCGACACGCTGCTGTCCCAGCTCAGCCCGGACCAGATCGAAGCCGTTCTGGCCCACGAGCTGGGCCACTTCAAACACCGCCACATCGTCAAGCGCATCGGGCTCATGTTCGTTCTGTCCCTGGGCATGCTGGCGGTGCTGGCCTGGGTGAAAGAAGCGGACTGGTTCTACGCCGGCCTGGGCGTGGCGAGTATGACCGACGCCACCGCCCTGGCCCTGTTCTTCCTGGCCTTGCCGGTGTTTCTGTTCCCGGCCACGCCGTTCATGAGCCTGTATTCCCGCAAGCACGAGTTCGAGGCTGACGCATTCGCCGCCAGGCAAACTGAAGCGGGCCACCTCATTTCCGCCTTGGTGCGACTGTATCGGGACAACGCCTCCACCCTGACGCCTGACCCGATCTACTCCCTGTTCTACGACAGTCATCCCAAGGCTGTGGAACGTATTGAAAAATTGGATACCTACAACCATATAAGTCCCCAGCCCATCCAGGTATGAGAGAGGAGTTCACCTTGAAAAACATCGCCAGATTCATCCTTGCGCTCGCCGCCACGTCGGCCTTTTCTACCAACGCCGTCTTGGCCGCCCCCTTCGAAAAGGGCGACACCAAGAAAGGCAACGCCACGCATGACAAGCAGTGTGCCGGTTGCCATGCCGGCAAGTTCGGTGGCGACGGCAGCAAGATATACACCCGCGCCGATCGCCGGGTGAAGAACGCCTCCGCCCTGGCCCAGCAGATCACCACCTGCAACGCCATGCTGGGCAACAACCTGTTCCCGGAAGACGAGCTGCATCTTGCCGCCTACCTGAACGGCCAGTACTACAAATTCAAGTGAGCGCGAGCGGACCATGAGCGAGACTTTCTGTGACCTGGCAAAAGGGAAATGCAAACCCTGCGAAGGCGGCATTCCGCCCCTGACCGACAATGAGATCGTCGGCCTCATGCCCAGGCTGACCAAGGACTGGAGGGTGGCGGATGGCAAGTTGCGGCGCGACTTCAAGTTCGCCGATCACTACGTCACCATGACCTTCGTCAACGCCGTGGCCTGGGTCTCCCACCAGCAAGGGCACCACCCGGACCTGGCGGTGGGCTACAACACCTGCCGGGTGGAATACATCACCCACGCCATCAACGGCCTGTCGGAATCCGACTTCATCTGCGCGGCCAAGATCGACGCCCTGTTCGAGCTTTGATGCGAGTCCGAACCTGATGCTGTCCGGCCGCGTGGTCGCCGCCTACGGCCGCCAGTTCCTGGTGGACACCAGTGGCGAAGTCGTCGAGTGCGTCACGCGCGGCAAGAAGGGCGGCGTCGCTTGTGGTGACCGGGTGGGTTTCGAACTCACCCATCCCGGTAATGGTGTCATCGAGAAGGTGGCGCCCCGCGACAACCTGCTCTACCGCTCCGACGAAATGCGTAGCAAGCTGATCGCCGCCAATGTGGATCAGGCCGTCGTCGTCGTCGCGGCGGTACCCTACTTCCGCGAGGAACTGCTGATCCGCTGCCTGGTTGCCTGCGAGACGGCGGACATTCCCGTTCTGATCGTGTTGAACAAGACCGACCTCCCGGAAACCGCCGCCCTGGCCGGCTATCTGGAAACCTACGCTGCCCTCGGCTACGCCCTCATCCGCGTCTCCGCCCAAGGCGACGTATCCGAACTGAGGCGTCGTCTGACGGACCTTACCAGTGTCCTGGTGGGCGGTTCCGGCGTCGGCAAGAGCACTTTGCTGAACCGCCTGGTTCCCGATGCCGGCGCCGCCACCGGTGAAATCTCCATCGCCCTGGATGCCGGCAAACACACCACCACCCATGCCCGCCTGCACCGCCTGCCGGTGGACGAGAACGGCATCGGCGGCGCCCTGATCGACTCCCCCGGCATGCAGGAATTCGGCCTGCGCCACCTGGACCAGGCTGCCCTCATGGCCGCGTTTCCAGAGATCGACGCGCGGGCCGGCCAATGCCGCTTCTACAATTGCCGGCATCTCAAGGAGCCCGGCTGCGCCGTGCTGGAAGCCGTCGCAAGCGGCGCCATGCTGCCCAGCCGGTTGAAGGTCTATCAATCGCTGATGGGGCAACTTTCAACCAGCGGCTGAACCTTGCTTTGTTGTGGCAGTCCGCTTGGTCAGGCATCGGCCTTCCCAACTCCGGCCACCCGAACGGAGATGAGTCGAAGCCTTCCCCCTGGTCGCGGGGAAGGTTGGGAGGGGGAAGAAAGCACACCCCCATTTCAGCACCAGTCGCCAAGGAGTCGCCATGAAACTGATCGCCACCCTCCTCCTCACCCTGCTCTTCCCGCTGCTGGCCGGCCCCCACGCCCGCGCCGAAGCCACTCTGGTCAACACCCCCTACACCGCCCCCAGGGTGGTCTACGATTTCTTCCTGGACGACCCAGCCAAGATGGGCGCCGCCCTCTACTGGATCCGTTCCCTCATCCTGCCCCTGTCGGTGCCGCCCTACGAATTCAACGCCGATACCATCAAAGTGGTGTTGCACGGCACCGAACTGGTGACCGTGGCGAAGAAGAACGAAGCGAAGTACAAGGAGGTGGTGGAGCGCATGCGCTATTACGCCGACCTGGGCATCGAGTTCAAGGTGTGCGGCCTGGCCATGCACGACTACGGCTACACCCTCAAGGACTTGCAGGACTTCATCCAGGTGGTGCCCAGCGCTCCGGTGGAACTGGTGTACTGGCAGAACCAGGGCTACGCCGTGGTGGTGCCCCAGCTCATGGACAAGAAGTTCGACATCGAGAAGATCCGCTGAACTCAGGCTTGGCGGCGGACTCCCGCCAGCAGGCGGCCCGCCCTACTCAGGCCAGTGCTTGATGTAGCGCTTCAGCAGCGCGTTCTCGAAATTGGCTTCCTTCAGGCAGGCGCGGGCCACGTCGTGGAAGGAGATGACGCCGGCCAGCCGGGAACCGTCCAGCACCACCAGGTGGCTGGTGTGGCTCTTGGTCATGGCGTCGCGGGCGTAGTCCACGGAATCGTCCAGGGTGGCCACGAGGGGCTCCTTCTCCATCAGGTCGCTGACCTTGAAATCGGTCAGGCAGACACCGTCGCGATGCATGCCCTTGACGATGTCCCGCTCGGTGACGAAACCCACCAGGATGCCCTCCCGCATTACCACCAGGGAGCCGATGCCATGCTCCACCATGCGGGCCACCGCTTCCGCCACCGTGGCGCCGGCATCCACGCCGAAGATATCCGCCTCCGCCTTCACGCCTAGCACTTCGCGTATCAACATGGTCCGCTCCTTTCGTTGTCAGTCGCGGACCAGGCCGGCTTCCACCTGGTCACGCTTTTCCTTGTCCACCAGCAACTCGATGAGGGTCAGGGCGAAATCCATTGCCGTGCCCGGCCCCCGCGAAGTGACCACCTTGCCATCCACCACCACCGCATCCTTGCGCGTCTGGGTATTCGGCAGATCCAGGCTGTCCAGTACGCCAGGGTAGGCAGTGGCGCGCTTGCCGTCGAGCAGACCCGCCGCCGCAAGGGCCATGGGCGCGGCACAGATGGCGGCCGTGTGTTTTCCCGCCGCCGCCATGTCACGCAGCAATTTCTGTATGCGCGGATCATCGCGCAAGTGATCCGCCCCCGGCAGGCCGCCGGGCAGGGCAATAAGGTCGTAGTCGTGGGCCATGGCGTCGTCCAGGGTGGCATCCGGCTGGATGCGGGTGCCCCGGCTTCCCAGCACCAGGCCGGGCGCCAATCCGGCGGTCACCACGGCGATGCCGGCGCGGCGCAGCAGATCGACGATGGTCACGGCTTCCAGGTCTTCAAAACCGTGGGCCAGGGGTACCAGTACACTGGGCATGTCAGCCTCCTTGGGTGAGCAGCCGATCCGTCTCGCGCACCGCGCGTTCCGCGCAGTCGCCGATGGACAGGCCATTCAGGTAATTGCCCACCAGCGCCAGGGGTTCAAGGGCCAGTTGGGCATCGATTTCCGCCACCCGGCGGGGATGTTCGACCCCCGGCGCCGGCAGGCGGTTGAGAGTTTCTCGGACATGGAGAAATTCCGCCGTGCCCAGCACTTGGGCAATCCGGGCCAGCTTGCGTTCCCGGTCCAGGCGGCCAGGACGGAAATGGAAGGTGAAACCACGCAAGGTCGGGTGGGGCACTGGATCACGCGTCACCACGGACCAGAACTCGTCCTCAGCGCCTATCAGTCCCGCCACGGCGGGAAGCGCGGTCTTGCCCGCCGCCAGCACCACGCCCAGG
>CAZEOR010000088.1:0-9052 GCA_964513695.1 uncultured Thiobacillus sp. | reverse complement strand
CCGGCGGACTCGACTCCAGCCTGCTGGTGGCTCTGCTGGCGGAACAGGGAGTCAATGACCTGATGACCTTCTCGGTTGGCTTCGAGGACCAGCCGGAGGAACGGGGTCACGAATTCGAATACTCCGATGCCGTGGCCGAGCATTTCGCCACCCGCCACCACCAGTTCCACATCCCCAACAATCAGGTTCTGGCCCGCCTGCCGGAAGCCGTGGAACAGATGGCCGAACCCATGGTGAGCCAGGACGCGGTGGCCTTCTATCTCCTCTCCGAACAAGTTTCGAAAACCGTGAAGGTGGTACAGAGCGGCCAAGGCGCCGACGAAGTCTTCGGCGGCTACTACTGGTATCCAAAGATGCATGCGGAAATAACAGGCACCCCATTGGAGCGCTTCCGCCGTCACTACTTCGACCGGGACCATGCCGAGTACCTGGAAACCGTCGATCCGGCTTTCCACGGTCTGGACCATACCGCCTTCAGCATCTCAGCCCGACTCACCGAGCCCGACGCCGATACCTTCATCGACCAGGTGCTGCGCATGGACACCACCATGCTCATAACCGACGACCCGGTGAAGCGGGTGGATAACATGACAATGGCCTGGGGACTGGAGGCTCGTGTTCCTTTTCTGGACCACGAACTGGTGGAGTTGGCCGCGCGCATGCCCCCGGAGTTCAAGCTCGCCTCGGGCGGCAAGCACATCCTGAAAAACATCGCTCGGGGTCTGGTGCCGGATCTGGTGATTGACCGGAAAAAAGGCTATTTCCCCATGCCGGCGTTGAAATACGTGCGCGGCGACTTCCTCGAATTCATGCGCGACATCCTGGATTCCCGCGCTTGCCGGGAACGGGGACTATTCCAAAGAAATTACGTGAAAAAACTGCTCGCCGCGCCAGAGCAGCATCACACCCGCATCCAGGGCAGCAAATTGTGGCACCTGGCCCTACTGGAGTTCTGGCTGCAAAGGAACGTGGATGCGGCGTGAGATGGCTGGAGACGCAGCCCATCCATCCCCCTTTCCCAAAAAGGGATGTCCGTGTCACTCGCCGCGTCCCGCTCATCGAACGGCGTCCATCCAATAACATGCTTACCCCCTACCAGACCCGCCAGCTCCACCGCCTGCGCTGGACCGCCTTCATCGTGGTAGGCCTGGCCTTCGTCCTGTCCTTCTTCCACCGCTTCGCGCCGGCGGCCATCGCCAGCGACCTTAAGGCGGCCTTCGACATCCAGTCCGCGGCCCTGGGCGGCTTGGCGGCCACCTATTTCTATGTCTACACGGTCATGCAGATTCCCACCGGCATCCTGGCCGACACTCTGGGTCCACGTCGCATCGTCGTGGTAGGCGGCGTGGTGGCCGGCCTCGGTTCGCTCCTGTTCGGCATGGCGGAAACCTTCAACGTGGCCGCCATGGGTCGCCTGTTGGTGGGCCTTGGCGTCTCCGTCACCTTCATCGCCCTGCTCAAACTGAACGCAGCCTGGTTCAGCGAACGCAAGTTCGGCACCCTCACCGGGTTGACCATCCTGCTGGGCAACCTGGGCGCCGTGCTGGCCGCCTCGCCCCTGGCCTGGGTGCTGGCCTATACGAGCTGGCGCGATGTGTTCGTGGTGGTGGGCCTGCTCTCCCTCTTCCTGGCCTGGATGGCCTGGTGGCTGGTACGGGACAACCCCGCCCACGTGGGCCTGCCAAGCATGCGCAAAATGGAGGGCAAGGAAGAACATCCAGCCCATGAAGGCCATTGGTACGGCGGCCTGCTTCAAGTGGCCGGCAACCGGCTGACCTGGCCGGGTTTCTTCGTCAACCTGGGGATTTCCGGAACCCTGTTCGCCTTCGCCGGCCTTTGGGCCGTGCCCTATCTCACACAAGGCTATGGATGGGACCGAACCACCGCCACGGCCCACACCTCCCTGCTGCTGGCAGCCTTTGCCGTTGGCGCCTTCTTCATCGGCACCATCTCAGACCGGCTGGGCAGGCGCAAGCCGGTCATCCTGCTCTCATGCGGTCTATACGTGGCCTGCTGGCTGCCCCTGGTGCTGGGTTGGCAACTGCGGCCGGGCTGGAGCCATGCCCTGTTCCTGCTCATGGGCCTGGGCGCCGCCGGCTTCACCCTCAGCTGGGCCTGCGCCAAAGAAGTGAACCGCCACGCCCTCTCCGGCATGGCCACCAGCCTGGTCAATACCGGCGCCTTCCTGGGCGCGGCCATCCTGCAACCCCTGGTGGGCTGGGCCATCGACCGGGCCGCCGGTGGGGCGGGCTCCACCCTGGCCCTGGTTCATTACCAGGTGGGCATGACGGTGCTGCTGGGCTTTGCCCTGGCGGGCTGGCTGGCTAGTTTCGCCCTGAAGGAAACCAACTGCCGCTATCTCTCCGATCAAGTCTGATCGGAGATTTCCCCCGCCACTTCGCCGCCCAATTCCAGGACACCGGATTTCAGGCGCGCGAAAGCGGGTTCCACCAGATCGGCCGGCCCCTTCACCCCCAGGTCGATTTCGTAACGGAAACGTTGCTCCGGGTCGATGCGCGGCAGGCTCCAGACGCGGATGCCGGGAAATTCCCGCTCCACCACATCCATGAGCGGGGTCAGGGTGCCCTCGTTGAGGCCCGTGACCAGCATGCCCCGTTCGCCTTCCACGCCACCGCCGAACAGCTCCCGATAGTGGGTATCCAGCACCCACTCGATCATGGGCCAGGCCATGACCGGGAAGCCCGGCACGAAGTGATGCCGACCCAGGCTGAAACCCGGAATGCGGTTGTAAGGATTGGGGATGAGTTCCGCGCCCTCGGGCAGTTCGCCCATGCGCAGCCGCTCGGGGGTGAGGGGCTGGCCGATTTCGGCCATGTGCTGGGCGATCAGGTCCCGGGCTTGCGGGTTCAGGCGCAGGGGCACCTCCAGCGCCTCGGCGGCGGCCTGGCGGGTGTGGTCATCCGGCGTGGCGCCGATGCCGCCGCAACTGAACACCACGTCGTCGCAGGCGAAAGTTTCCCGCAGGTTTTGCACCAGGCGCGGCCGCTCGTCGCCCAGGTAGCGCGCCCAGGCCAGCTTCAGGCCGCGGACCGCGAGCAGCTCCACCACCTTGGCGAAATGCTTGTCCTGACGCTTGCCGGACAGGATTTCGTCACCGATGACAACGAGTCCGAACGCCATGGCCGTTCTCCAGACGCGATAATGACGGTATCTATTGTCCCTCCTCGGAGTCCCCCATGAGCGACGAACTGCAATGTTGGAAATGCGGCGCCAGTCTGGAAGACCTGGCCCAACCCCTGGGCCGCCGGGCCGAATGCCCGGCCTGTGGCGCAGAACTTCATGTCTGCCGGCAATGCCGCCACTACGACACGGCCAAGGCCAAGCAATGCCGGGAACTGGCGGCGGACGAAATCAAGAACAAGACCCGTGCGAATTTCTGCGAGTGGTTCCAGGCAGGCACCGGCACCCAGGCGGGAACAAACCAGGTCGGCAGCGGCCGGGCCGCCCTGGATGCCCTGTTCGGGGGTTCCGCCGCACCCGCTCCGGGCGCGGACGCGAAAAGCGAACTGGACAAGCTGTTCGGGAAGAGCTGACCCAAACTCCCACGACCAATTACTGGGGAATGCGCACTTCCCGCTCGCCGTAGCGGCCTTCGTTGGCCCGGGCATGGCAGGCGATGCAGTTGCCCGGCGTGCCGATCTTTTTCCGTTTCCAGATGTGGGACGGCACCTCGTCGTGCATGTACTTGAAGTAGCCGGTCTCGGAAATTCGCTGGGGCGCCGCATTGCCGGGAATGGAGCCGTTTATGCGGCGCATGCGCATGTGGGCCTGGGGCGAATCGGCGGCCAGGGTCTCCAGATCCTTCAGGATGGCCAGGCGCTGGGGCTCGTCCAGGCTCGCGTCCTCGCCGAAGTGATTCGCGAGTTCGCCCATCATCTTGCGCCAGGAGCGGGCCGGTAGCAGGCCCGGGGCGAAGGCGGTATGGCAGCTTCCGCATTCGTTGACGTAGGTCTTACTACCCGGCATGGGAAAGATGGCGTCGTCGTCGGCGGGTGCCTGGCCGATGGCGAAGGCGGTGGCGCCCACAGCCAGGACCAGGGTCAGCAGGTTCTTCCAGTTGATACCGGAATCGCGCATGCCCGCCTCACTTCACCGAGATCATGTAGGCGGTGAAATCCGCCTTCTCTTGGGCTGTGCATGCCCTGGCCAGCACTTCGTTGCAGTTGCGCTTGAACCACTTCTCCACCTTGGCCGGGTCGGTGAAGCGGTCCTTCTGGGCCACCGGGGCGATGGGGTCGATGCCCTTGTGAGTCTTCACGTGCTGGCCCGGCGCCTTGGGATTGTCGGTATGACAGGCGGCGCAGGAATCGGCGGTCTTGCCGACCGAGGACTTGGCGCGGAAGAACTGCTCACCCCGGGCGGCAGAGGCCGGGCCGGCCTGGACCACCAGGCTGTCCAGTATCTGCTGGGGCGTTTCCGCGAAAGCGGGCATGGCCAGGAGGGCCAACAGAGAAACGACACGCTTCATTCCTTCTCCTTCCGGTATTGGTAGCCGCTCACCATGGCCTGGGCCATGGGTGCGCCGTGGCGCGCCTCATGCAGGATCAGGGCGGCGATATGCAGGATGACAAAACCCCAGACGAACTTCTCGAGAAACTCGTGGGGTGACATGAACACATGCTTCAGGGTGACATCATGCCCCAGCCAGATGTACAGGGGGCCCCTGCCTTGGTCGATGGCGGCGAGGGCGAGCCCGGTCGCCGCCATGACCAGCACGATCAGGTAAAAAGCCACGTAGGCGCCGGAAGCCAGAGGATCGTGTCCGAAGGCTTCCGGCTCACGGAACAGCTTGCGGGTACGCAAGGCCGATAGCCATTCACGCCAATGCCATAGGGTGGACAGGCGCGCGTGCTCCGGACCGTTCAGCCCCCAGACGAAACGCCCCACCAGTCCCAGGATCAGCGCATAGCCGGTCCACACGTGAAAACGCCAGAGTGCTGTCGCCTCTGGCGTGTACTGGAGCCATTCGGCCGCCAGGCTGCTGAGCACCAGCAGCAGGATGGCCAAGCCGTTCCAGGCATGGAGGGTTCTGAGGATCGGGTCGTAGACCTTTTCCCGGATCAGAACCTGCCGGGCCATGTCGGCTTACTTGGTCGCAACGGCGTAGGGAGCGGCGGCGACCGGGGTCACGGCAGCGGGAGCGGCCGAGGCGGAGGCGGGCTTCGCTTCGTCATCGCCCTTGATGGTGAAGAGCGGCGAGGTCAGGAAGGGCTTGCCGATGGACTGGTAATAAGCGGTCACGTCTTCGATTTCCTTTTCGGTGAAGAAGGCGGTGGCCATGTTCATCATGGGGTGCAGCACCTTGAGGGTCTTGTACTTGTTGGTCTTGATGGCCAGCTTGTCAGCGTTACGGCCAGCCAATTGCAGTGTGTAGAAGATGCCACCGAAGTTTTCGCTGCCATGGCAGACGATACAGGCAGTGGCTTTTTGCTTGCCAACCACGGGATCACCAGCAAAAACCGGGGAGGAAATGGCGATGATAGCTGCGGTCAAAGTTAGGGACAGGACTTTCATGGTGTTCTCCAGAGAGGTGACAATGTATTAGACAAAAAGAAGAAATTCGCTTTTGTTGATAATCTTCTAATTTTCTAATATTGTCAATTACCACAATCCTTTCAGATAGATAGCGGACATCAAGGGCAACAATCCAACCACACTGACTCTCAGCCACGAACGTAGAGTTGGATGGTTGTAATCCTGACACTCGCATATACATCCAGCTAGACATTGGTTATTGCTCATTAGACGAGCGATTCCACTGCATGCCCTTCCTCAATCCGGCCTGTGATAAAAAATAGTCAGGCATGCGGACTCAAGGCTCAACTGACCGACTTAAATAGAGTCACGCCTGGCCTGAGCCCGCAGCACTATTCCTCTACATGCATCCTTTTCTCAGGATGCCCACATCGCCTTCTATCTCCGCAGGCAGACGAACCTCCCGAACTGGGTAGCGCCCTTCGGCCGCATGAGAATGGCAGGCACCGCAATTGGCAGACGACCCAACTTTTTCGTGCATCCAGACCCTGGGTTTGAGATCGCGGTGTATACGCCGGAAATAAGGAGTTGCGGTAATGCGCAGGGGAACGTCCCGTCGTGACAACCCGCGATTCATCATGTTCATGCGACAGGTAGCCTCTTCGCTGTCCATGGCGTTATCCACCAAGTGCCGCTCCAGGGCCAGGCGAACCGGCTCTTCGATGCTGGCATCGCTGTCGAAATGCTTGTCCAGGTTCGTCATCAGCTTGCGCCAGGAACGGGCTGGCAGCAGCGAGGGTGCGTAGGCCACGTGGCAGGAACCGCATTCCTCGGTGTATTTCGGATTGACGGGATAGGGCAGGCATACAGCCCCGCTGTCCATAGCCCGTGCTGGCATGCCAGCCAGGGTAAACAGCCCCCCAAGCAGGGCAATAAACCGGAATTTCATGGCGATCTCCTTCGGGGCATGTCAGCCCATTTTCCAATCATTGTCGTCTGTGACAGGTATGGCAGGAATAAATTCGAACGCTTACAAGCCGGCTAGACTATCGGCAGCGATTTCCCGCACGTCCCCATCCATGTCGTCCTCAAGGGCCTCGAGACAGGAGCGGGCCGAGGCATCCCGGCTCAATCCGAGGATATGGGCAGCATCCGCGCGCACCCGAGCATCGTCGTGGCGAACCAGCTCGCACAGACGCGGGACCAGTCCCCGCAACGCCAGGCTGGCCGCGAACTCCTCGAAAACCATCCCGGCGCCGAGGCGCACGTTCAGGCTGGCCTCGGGATTGGCGACGATGGGCAGCAGCTCGGCCAGGCGCGTGGGCGCTTCATGGACCAGTCGTAAAACCTGTCCGGCACCGCCGGTTTTCAGAAGATCGTGGAAGGCGTCGGCCATGCCGTCGGCAGACGAGGCGCGGCGCGCCCAGGTTTCCAACTCGCCGCTGGAAAGCACGCCGGCCAGTTCAAAATGCCCGATCCTGACCCAAGGCACCGAGCGTACGCCCAGGCTTGCGGCCGCGTCGGGATGAGCCTCGATATTCACCACTTCCAGTCGGCCGATGACGGCCCGCTTCAACAAATCGGACAACCCCGCTAAAACAGCGGGGCAGTGGGGACAATGGCCGGATAGAAAGAGAAGCGCGGCGGGCGGCGTGATTTCCTGCATGATCTGGCGGGCGGGGGGGAACAACGCTAGGCTAGCAGTCTTCTCCACAAGGAGCCATGACGTGTCCGACATCGACCTGTTCTCCCCCTTCCAGATCGGCCCACACACCCTCAAGAACCGTTTCGCGATGGCGCCCCTCACCCGCAACCGGGCCAGCAGGGAAGGTGTGCCCGGCCCCATGCAGGTGGAGTATTACCGGCAAAGGGCCGGCGCCGGGCTGATCCTGAGCGAGGCCACCTGCATTTCCCCGGAAGCGGTCGGCTACCCCTTCACGCCAGGCATCTGGAACGGCATCCAGGTGAGCGGCTGGGCCGACGTCACGGCGGCGGTGCACGGCGAGGACAGCAAGATCTTCTGCCAGCTCTGGCATGTGGGCCGCATCTCCCATCCCGACCTGCAATCTGACGGGCAGTTACCCGTGGCGCCGTCCGCCATCGCCCCCGCCGGCGAAACCTTCACCTATGAAGGCGTGAAACCCTTCGTCACGCCACGCGCTTTGGAAACCGGCGAGTTGCCCGGCATCGTCAACGCCTACCGGATCGCCGCCAAGAACGCCCTGTCCGCCGGATTCGACGGCGTTGAAATCCATGCCGCCAACGGCTATCTGCTGGACGAATTCCTGCGCGATGGCAGCAATGCCCGGACCGACGCCTATGGCGGCGGCGTGGATGGCCGTGCCCGCCTGCTGATGGAAGTCACGGAAGCGGTATGCGGCGTATGGGGGCCCTCCCGGGTCGGCGTTCGGCTCTCGCCGGTGAACCCCTTCAACGACATGCGCGACACCGATCCCCGCGCCACCTTCACCCGTGTCGTGGAATTGCTCGGCCGCTTCGACCTCACCTACCTGCACGTCACCGAACTGGGCCGGGATGCTCCCGGCGCGGCGGGGCCCTTCTTTGATCCCCTGGAACTGCACAAGGTGTGGAAGGGCGCATTTATGGCCAACGCCGGCTACGACAAGGCCAAGGCCAATGCTGTGCTGGCAGAAGGCAGGGCGGATATGGTGGCCTTCGGCGTGCCTTTCATCGCCAACCCGGACCTGCCGGAACGCTATCGCCGCGATGCCCCCCTCAATACGCCGGACCCGGCCACCTTCTACGGCGGCGGCGAGGAAGGCTATATCGACTACCCCGCCCTGGATTGAGCCATGCGCTTCGAGATCATTCCCGTCACGCCCTTCGAACAGAATTGCTCCCTGGTCTGGTGCGAAGCCACCGGCCGCGCGGCCCTGGTGGACCCGGGCGGCGATGTGGATCTGCTGCTCGCGGCCGTGGACAAGGCCGGCGTCAAATTGGACAAGCTGCTGCTCACCCATGCCCACGTGGACCACGTGGGCGGCACCCTGGAGTTGGCCAAGGGCCTGAACCTGCCCATCTACGGCCCCCAGGAAGGCGACGCCTTCTGGCTGGACGCCCTGCCCGACCAAGCCCGCATGTACGGATTCCCGCCGGCCGAAGCCTTCCGTCCGGACCACTGGCTGAACGACGGGGATGTGGTCGAGCTGGGTGAGCTGCGTCTCGACGTAATCCATTGTCCGGGCCACACGCCTGGCCATGTGGTGTTCTTCGAAAACACAAGCCGCCACGCCTTCGTCGGCGACGTGTTGTTCCAGGGCAGCATCGGACGCACGGATTTTCCCCGAGGCGACCATCGCGCCCTCATCCACGCCATCCGTGAAAAGCTGTTCCCCTTGGGTGACGACATCGCTTTCGTGCCTGGTCACGGTCCCATGAGCACCTTTGGCCAGGAACGGCGCAGCAACCCCTTTGTCGGCGATCGGGCCTGAGCGAAAAAAAAGCCGGACCTAAGTCCGGCTTTTTCTCAGCTGGAGATGAATCAGCCGATGGTGGCTTCGGCGGAGTTTTTGTCGCCGGTGTTGTCCACCCAGTT
>CAZEOR010000087.1:0-9086 GCA_964513695.1 uncultured Thiobacillus sp. | reverse complement strand
ATCCCTCAGGCACCCTCTACAACAAGGCGGCGGGCCGTCTGGCCAAAGGCGCAGGCAGCGCATCGACGATCAATGTACATCTGGTCAATGAGGGTGAGATCCACGTGGCGCCTGCCACCCAGATCGATTTGGCCTCGCACGCCAGTTTCCTCGATGGCACCCGCATTACCGGCGGCGGCAGCGTGCGGGTGCTGGCGGGCGCTGCGTTCAGCGGCCAATTCGCTGCCCAGAATGCTCTGGAACTGAACAGCGGCGTCTACACCGGCGCGGGCGTGCTCGGCGCCGGCGAAATGCGCTGGAGCGGGGGCAGCTTCAGCAATCTGCCGGGTGAAGGCAGCGCCATGGTCATTGATCACGGCGCCAAGCTCCGGATCGAGGCATCGGGCCGTGGCAAGGCGTTAGATAACCACGCCGTGCTCACCAACCGGGGACGCATCGAGATGGAGGACAACTTCACCATCCGCAACAGCGCAAGACTGGTGGTGGAAGGCGTCGGCAGCGCCCTTGAGGTCAGGCCGGCTGCCGTTGGCCTGACCATTCAGGGCGATGCCGTGCTGGAAATGAAGGCGGATGCGACCCTACTCAACAGCAGCGGCCAGCACCTGCGCATTGAAGCAGTGGTGGACGGCGCGGGCACCTTCGAGGCGGCCGGTAGCGATATCGAGTATTCGAACTACGCCAACCAGTTCCGCGACGGCGTGCGCTTCACCGGCGCTGGCGAGAACATCCTGCGCAGCCGCACCGGCTTCGACGGCCAGGTGCATTCAAGCAATCTGGTACTGGACACGGGCGGCTGGATACATGGAAACATGCAATTGGCGAGCGGCACGCTGCACTGGAAGGACGGCGCTTTCGCTGCCGCACAGTCCGAAAGCAACACCGCCACCATCGCCAGCGGCGCAAACCTCCTGGTAACCGGCAACGCCAAGAAATCCATCAGCGGCTATGGCGGCAGCGGTTTCATCCTCGTGAATCAGGGCAACTTGGGCTGGAGCGGTGGCGATATGGTTCTGGGTAACAACTCGTCGCTGATCAATCAGGGTCTGCTGCATGTCGATGGCGCGCACCAGATTAGTGAAAACGGCATCGGTAACGGCTGTTATCTGCTCAACAAAACGGGAGGTGTCTTCGAAAAAACAGGCGATGGCGACTTCAAGATCGCGATCCACGCCGGCAATGGCCCCATCGTCAGCAGCCGGGTGACCAACGAGATCGGTGCCGTCCTGCAGATTCAGCAGGGCAGCGTGACGCTAAGCAGTGCTTACGGCGGCTGGGACAACGATGGCACCGTGGACCTGGCATCGGGCACACGCCTTTCCGTGATCGGGCAGCCGTTGCGCAACCACGGCAGTTTGACCGGCCAGGGCAGCTATGCCGCCAGTTACATCGTCAACGAAGGTGTGATCGCCCCCGGCCATTCCGCTGGTACCCTGCGCTTCGAGAACGCGCTCTATCTGGCCGGCGGCAGCGTCCTCGACCTGGAGTTCGGCGGCCCGGAAAACAGCGACCGGATCGAAGTGGACGGCAGCATGACTCTGGACGGCATCCTCAATATTCATGCCCTGGCGGGCTATCTCCCGCATGTCGGCGACAACTTAGCGTTGATCAGCGCCAACGCCGTTTCCGGTAACTTCGACCAGATCAACTTTGTCGGTTTCGGTCCGGGCGTCACCCTGGCCTCCGCCTGGAATGGTGGTGCCCTGAGCGCTTCCATACAAGCCGTTCCAGAGCCCGAAACCTGGGCCATGCTACTGACTGGGCTGGGACTTGCGGGCTGGAAGAGGCGCCGGGCAAGTGCAATTGAACACGCAAGCATGAGCTGTCGAATGCATCAATTCTGATTCATTCCCAACTGGAGGATTTCATGAAACATACCCCACTCGTCACAATCGCCATCTTGCTCGCCATCGGCACACCAGCGCTGGCTTCCTCGCTGTTCTATGACGGCTTCAGTGCGTCACCCGGCACCCAACTTGAAGGCTACAACGGCTATACCATCACCGCCGAACCTGTATTCTCCGGTTCAAATACTGGAACCAAGACTGCTGAAATCAAAGGACCAGGCCTCAGTCTGGCTGGGCAGCTGTCGACCGGCAATTCAGCCTACATGTATTACTCCATGGTTTCCGAAGCGGTGGTGCCCTACACCGCTACCAAGAACCTGGGGTCGGATGCCTTCGGCTCCACCGGCGGCGTTGGCATCAACACCTTCTATGTATCCGCCCTGTTCAACTCGAATGATTTCCCCCCGGAAGGTTCCGCTCCAGGGGTTTGGGTCAAGGTTGGCATCCCCCTTGATTTTGCCAGCGGAGCTGACCGCTATTTTTCCATCGGCATCAAGCATGCCGCTCACGACTATCAGATCTTCGCGGAAGGCCAGGGCACTCAATACGGGGATTTCAAACTGGCCGACTACAACCCGGGGCAGACGGTGCAGGTGGTGGCGAAGTACGTCATCACTCCGATGGATGCAACCGGCAGATATAGTTTCAAGGTCTTTGCGGCGGCAAACCCTGGACCGGACGTCGAACCCACCTGGACACAGATCGCCGGGGAAAGCGACGCCGTCAACAGCTACAAGATCGGCACCTACACGGTGCCCAATCTTGAACTGACGGTGAAGCGCAGTGGCTCGAATAGTGGCTCTGGTGGATTGATCGACGAAATCCGCATCGGCACCACCTATGCCGACGTAGTCAGCGCCGTTCCCGAACCCGAAACCTGGGCGATGCTGCTAGCCGGTTTGGGCCTGGTTGGCTGGACAGCGCGTCAACGCGGATAAGATTGACCGTCGGTCAAGCCTCAGAGCGATCAGAGACGGTCCAGGGCCCTGGTGCAATGCCAGGGCCTTTTTTCATTGCGGGCGGACGCGTCCTCCGCGCCGGGCAAACACCAGCGCTGCCAGGACTGCGCAGCCAGACGCAAGTGAAAAAGTCATGCCCGCACCCAGGCCATCCCAGGCCGCGCCGGAATACAGGCTGCCAAAGGTGCCGCCAACACCAAAAGCGATGCTGTTATATAAGGCTTGGCCGCGCGCCTGGTTTTTGCCGGTGAAATGCCGGTGCACCAGCGATAGCGCGGCGGCATGGTAAGCGCCAAAAGTGAAGGCGTGCATCAACTGGGCGAGCAGCAGCACAGGCAGGTTGCCTGCCTGCCAGCCGATGAGCATGAAGCGCACGGCGGCGATAATCAACGTCGCCAATAACACGGTTTCCGGTCGCACCCGGCCGAACACACGGGGCATGATCAGGAAGATGCCGATTTCACACACCACGCCCAGCGCCCACAGCCAGCCAGCAAACGACTTGCTGTAACCGGTTTCCACGAGATGAATCGTGAAGAATGTGTAGTACGGCCCATGCGCCGCCGCCATCAGCAAGGCTGCGCCAAACAAGGCGACCACTTCGGGCTGGCGCAACACATCCCGCATCGGAATATGGACAGGATCGTGGCGTGCGATTTCCGCCTCGGGAATGATGCGCGAAGTGAGCACGATGCCCACCAACAGGCCGAACACCACCCAGGGCACCAGCCGGATGGAGGAATGATCCAGGGCCGCACCCAGCCCAACCACCACCATGATGAAGCCGATGGAACCCCACAGCCGGATACGACCGTAGCGGTCGGTGCGGTCGCCCAAGTGGGACAGGGTCGTGGCTTCGACCAAGGGCAGGGAGGCACTCCAGAAGAAGCTGATGAGGCTCATCACCAGGAACAGGGGCCAGAAGGAGGTGGCCCAGAACACGCCGATGAAGGCTACCAGGCAGACCAGGGCCGCAAGCTGGACGATGGCCACCCGGCGGCCGGTGTGGTCGGCGATGTGGCCCCAGATGTTGGGTGCGAAAATGCGCATGACCTGGAGCAGGGACATGAGCACACCGATCTGGAAGGCGTTGAATTCCAATGAACGCAGGTACAGCCCCCAGAACGGCGCCATGGCGCCGACGAAGGCAAAGTAAAAGAAATAGAAGCCGGACAGACGCCAGTAGGGTACCGGGCTCATCGAATAAGCCAAGGGAGATGCAAAGAAAACGGCCCGGAGGAAAGCTCCGGGCCGTGGCGGGAAACCTTCACCGCTTACTTGGCGGCGACGAGCAGCTTGTAGATCTTGTCCTTCAGATTGACCCGAATCTTCTTGAGTTCTTCCTCGTATAGGTCCGAGGCAGCCTCGACCCGCTGCTCGATGCGCAGGATCTTGTGATCGATGTCGTCGTAATCCCGCATCATCTTGACGAACTGGTCGTTGGACATCACGAGCTTGCGGATGGTCTCGGCATGCTCGGGAAACTCGTGGAAGAGATCGTGGCTCTCGATCATTTTTTCGCTCCTTTGCTTGATCGGTTTAACTGGTTGAACCGGGAATGACGGGCGTCGGGCAACGCACGTCGGCGTTCTGGCCCCGCTGGCGCAGGGCGTGATCCATAAGGACGATGGCCAGCATGGCCTCTGCAATGGGGGTGGCGCGGATGCCGACGCAGGGATCATGGCGGCCGAGGGTCACGACTTCGGTGGGCACGCCTGCCGTATCGACAGTGCGTCCGGGAATGCGGATGCTGGAGGTGGGTTTGATGGCGATGGAAGCGGTGATGTCCTGGCCGCTGGAAATACCACCCAGGATGCCGCCGGCGTGGTTTGAGAGAAAACCTTCCGGCGTCATCTCGTCCCGGTGCTCCGTGCCCTTCTGGGCCACCACAGCGAAGCCGTCGCCGATCTCCACGCCCTTCACCGCGTTGATGCTCATAAGGGCGTGAGCCAGGTCCGCATCCAGGCGGTCGTACACCGGCTCGCCCAGGCCGACAGGCACGCTCTCGGCCACGACATTGATGCGCGCGCCGACGGAATCGCCGGATTTGCGCAGGTCATCCATGTATTGCTCCAGGGCCGGCACGGCATCCGGGTCGGGCGCGAAAAAGGGATTCTCGCCCACGCTGTCCCAGGTTTTGAAGGTCACGGCGATGGGGCCAAGCTGGGCCAGATAGCCCCGGATCACCGTGCCGAATTTCTCGTGCAGCCATTTCTTGGCGATGGCGCCCGCCGCCACCCGCACAGCCGTCTCCCGAGCCGAGGAACGGCCGCCGCCGCGGTAATCGCGGAAACCGTACTTCTGGTTGTAGGTGTAGTCGGCATGGCCCGGCCGGAAAGTCACGGCAATATTGCCGTAGTCCTTGCTGCGCTGGTCCTCGTTGCGGATCAGCAGGGCGATGGGGGTGCCGGTGGTCTTGCCCTCGAACACACCGGAGAGTATCTCCACCGTATCCGACTCGCGCCGCTGGGTGACATGGCGGGAAGTGCCCGGCTTGCGCCGGTCCAGATCACCCTGGATGTCCGCTTCGCACAGGGCCAGCCCCGGGGGACAACCATCCACCACGCAACCGATGGCCGGTCCGTGGGACTCGCCGAACGACGTGACGGAGAAAGCCAAACCGAGGGAGTTGCCGGACATGTGCGTGGAAAATTGAAGAATTGCCCGCGATTATCGCATGTCAGTTCGATTCCGCCGCCTTTTGCACGAGCATCTCCAGGCCAAGCGCCACCCCGAAGCCGGAGATGTCGGATCCGGTTGCACCCAATCCGCCCTTGCAGCGGCTGGCGGACAGGTCCACATGCAGCCAGGGCGTATCGGCAACGAAGCGGTTGAGGAAACGGGCCGCCAGGATGTGGTCGGCTTCCGAACCCAGGGTGCATTGCTTCACATCGGCCACGGGAGAATCCAGGGCCTCGTCGTAATCCTCGGGCATGGGGAAGGCCACCACCCGCTCGCCACTGGCCTGTCCCGCCGCCACGGCACGGCTGGCCAGGTCGTCACGGTTGCTGATGACGCCGCTCATGCGCTCGCCCAGGGCCACGGCCATGCTGCCGGTGAGGGTGGCGAAATCGATGATGGTTTGCGGCTTTTCCTTCGCGGCCAGTGCCAGGGTGTCCGCCAGCACCATGCGGCCTTCGGCGTCGGTGTGGACGATCTCGATCGTGGTGCCGTTCAGGGCCGTCACCACCTCGTTCTGGGTGTAGGCCTCCGGCGACAGATGGTTCTGGGCGATGGCCAGCCAGACTTCCAGATTCACCGGAAGCTTAAGCCGTGTCGCCGCCAGCAGGATGCCCAGGACCACGGCGGAGCCGTTCATGTCATCGTGCATGTTGTTCATGTAACGGGCCGGCTTCAGATTGTGGCCGCCGGTATCGAAACAGATGCCCTTGCCCACCAAGGCCAGCGCGTTTCCCTTCTCGCGTCGGCCCTTGCCTTTGCCCGCATAAGTCAGCCGCACGATGGCCGCGTCCTCGTGGCCGCTACCCCGTGCCACCGCAAGAAAAGCACCCGCCTTCAGCTTCTTCAGGCGCTGGATGTCGTATTCCTCGAGCATCCACCCCGCCTCCTTGGCCAAGTCGCGGACTCGCTCCCGATAAGTCGCCGGGGTCAGCAGATTGGGCGGCAGCATGGTGAGCTCACGGCACAGGGTGTTGCCCTCGGCCAGGGCCTGTTCCCGCTGCATATCCAGGCCGGAAATACCGTGCAGCATGATGCGCTCCAGGGGCGCGGGTGGCTTGCCGCTCTTCCAGGTCGGCAACGCCACGCCGTTCAGCCAGGCCACGTAAGCGGCGGCCCGGCCGGCGCGGACGCGGAATCCTTCCGTGCCGAACAGTGCGATGTGGATGTCGCCGGGATGTTCATCCAGCAGCGGCTTGACAGCCAGCCGCAGGGTGCTGTGCCATTCGAAGACAGATTTCTTTTCGTCCAGGCGAACCCAGACAGAAAGGCAGCCACCGGGCAAATCCAGCGTCAGGGGGTGCTTCGTCAAGTCTTCCGCCTTCTTGTCGCGGCGCTTCAGGGCGGCGAGCACGGCGTCACGATCAGGGGCGTCATGCCAATCAGCCCCTGCCGGCAGCACGCAAAGCAGGTGGCGGATCTTGCTGTCGCGGGATTCGAGGCAGTCTGCGATCTGTAGCAAACGGGCCAGGGATGCGCCCATCGATTTGGATTTGTGCCTGGGTTTATTCCTGGGTTTATTCATTAGCCACCATTAATATTAAAAAAATGAATACTTAGTATTGAAGAATTGACGGGGAAGGTCGCAACCCAGATAATCCGCCCGCTTCCGTTTCCATTCTGTTTCCATTCAGTGTTCATATACCCCGATTGTTCCACGAAATCCTGAGAACTTAGCCAGAGAACAAAGCCGGATCGCGCGTAGGAGCAAGACTCGCGTATAAACGATCCCGCACTTGTTCGGAGACCTTTTTCATGCCGAATTCCAAGCTCGAGGGTTCCAGACCCGACACCGATCCCCAGGAAACCCGTGAGTGGCTGGACGCCCTCGCCGCCGTCATCGAGGAGGAAGGCGCCGAGCGCGCCCATTACTTACTGGAGCGTCTGGTGGACAAGGCCCGCCGCTCCGGCGCCTATCTGCCCTACAACGCCACCACCGCCTACGTGAACACCATCCCCGTGCACATGCAGGAGAAGCACCCTGGCGACGTGGCCATGGAGTCGCGCATCAAGGCCCTGATCCGCTGGAACGCGGTGGCCTGCGTGATGCGCGCCAACGAGAAGGCCCCCGGCGTGGGCGGCCACATCGCCAGCTTTCAGTCCGCCGCCACCCTGTACGAAGTCGGTTTCAACCATTTCTTTCGTGGCCCCGAGACCGAGCATGGCGGTGACCTGATCTATTTCCAGGGTCACTCGGCGCCCGGCATCTATGCCCGCGCCTTCCTGGAAGGCCGCGTCAGCGAGGACCAGTTCGCCAACTTCCGCCAGGAAACCAGCGGCCACGGCATCCCCTCGTACCCGCACCCCTGGCTGATGCCGGATTTCTGGCAATTCCCCACGGTGTCCATGGGCCTGGGCCCCTTGCAGGCCATCTACCAGGCACGCTTCCTGAGATACCTGCACGACCGGGGCATCGCCGACACCTCCGGCCGCCATGTCTGGGCGTTCCTGGGCGACGGTGAAACCGACGAGCCGGAAACCCTGGGCGCCATCACCCTGGCCTCCCGTGAGAAGCTGGACAACCTGATCTTCGTCATCAACTGCAACCTGCAACGTCTGGACGGTCCGGTGCGCGGCAACGGCAAGATCATCCAGGAGCTGGAAGCCGCCTTCCGGGGCGCCGGCTGGAACGTCATCAAGGTGCTCTGGGGCTCCTACTGGGATCCCCTGCTCGCCATGGACAGCAAGGGCGTCCTGCGCCAGCGCATGGAAGAATGCGTCGATGGCGAGTACCAGAACTTCAAGGCCAAGGGCGGCGCCTACACGCGCGAGGCCTTCTTCGGCAAATACCCGGAATTGAAGGAAATGGTCGCGGCCATGTCCGACGAAGACATCTGGCGACTGAACCGGGGCGGCCACGATCCGCACAAGGTCTTCGCAGCCTATGCGGCGGCGGTGAAGCACACCGGCCAGCCCACGGTGATCCTGGCCAAGACCGTCAAGGGCTACGGCATGGGTGCCTCCGGCGAGGCCCAGAACCCGACTCACCAGCAGAAGAAGATGGGCCTGGACGACCTGCGCGCGTTCCGGAACCGCTTCCAGATTCCCATCCCCGACGATCAACTGGAAAAACTGCCCTTCTACCGCCCGGCGGAAAACAGCCCTGAGATGCAATACCTGCAAGCCCGCCGCGCCGCCCTGGGCGGCTATGTGCCGACCCGCCGGAGCCAGGCGGAGGCCTTGCGCGCCCCCGACCTGTCGACTTTCCAGGCCATGTTGGAAGCCACCGGCGAGCGGGAAATCTCCACCACCATGGCCTTCGTGCGCATCCTCACCAGCCTGCTGCGCGACAAGACCCTGGGCCGCCACATCGTCCCCATCATCCCGGACGAAGCGCGCACCTTCGGCATGGAAGGCCTGTTCCGCCAGGTCGGCATCTACTCCTCCGTCGGCCAGCTCTACGAGCCGGTGGATTCGGACCAGGTGATGTATTACCGGGAGGACAAGGGCGGGCAGATCCTGGAGGAAGGCATCAACGAGGCCGGCGCCTTCTCGTCCTGGCTCGCCGCCGCCACGTCGTACAGCAGCAACGGCGTGCAGATGATGCCTTTCTACATCTACTACTCCATGTTCGGCTTCCAGCGCATCGGCGACCTGGCCTGGG
>CAZEOR010000086.1:0-9135 GCA_964513695.1 uncultured Thiobacillus sp. | reverse complement strand
CTGCATGGTGCTGCCCGGCCCCGAGGCCCAGCAACTCGCCATCTACATCGGCTGGCTGCTGCACCGGACCTGGGGCGGCATCGTCGCCGGCACCCTGTTCGTGCTGCCCTCCCTGTTCATCCTGGCGGCGCTGACCTATGTCTACATGGCCTTCGGCGACATCGCCTGGGTCAAAGGCGTGTTCAACGGCATCAAGCCGGCGGTGGTGGCCATCGTTGTGTTCGCGGCCTGGCGTATCGGTTCGCGCGCGCTGAAGAACAATGTGCTGTGGGCCTTGGCGGCGGCTTCCTTCATCGCCATCTTCGCCCTCAAGGTGCCCTTCCCCTACATCGTGCTGGCGGCGGGCGTGTTGGGCTTCGTCGGCAGCAAGGTCTGGCCGGACAAATTCAAGGTCGGCGGCGGCCACGGCGCCAGCAACAAGCAATACGGTCCGGCCCTGATCGACGACGACACGCCAGCGCCGGAACACACCAAGTTCAAGCCCGCCTACCTGGCCATCCTGCTGGTGGCGGGCCTGGCCATCTGGGGCGTGGTCATACTGACGCTGAGCGATCCGGTGCTGAAGGACATGGGCGAATTTTTCACCAAGGCGGCCCTGGTCACCTTCGGCGGCGCCTATGCGGTGCTGCCCTATGTCTACCAGGGGGGCGTCGAGCATTACCAGTGGCTGACCGGCACCCAGATGATCGACGGCCTGGCCCTGGGCGAGACCACGCCGGGACCGCTCATCATGGTGGTGTCCTTCGTCGGCTTCGTCGGCGCCTGGACCAAGCAGATATTCGGCCCGGACGCCCTGTTCCTGGCCGGCTTCGCCGGTGCCAGCGTGGCCACCTTCTTCACCTTCCTGCCCAGCTTCATTTTCATCCTGGCCGGCGCCCCCCTGGTGGAATCCACCCACGGCGACCTCAAGTTCACCGCGCCCCTGTCCGCCATCACCGCCGCCGTGGTGGGCGTGGTGCTCAACCTGGCCCTGTTCTTCGGCTGGCACGTGATCTGGCCCCACGCCTCGGAGGCGGCGCCGTTCTCCGGCGGTTTCGAGTGGTTCTACGCCCTCATCTCCGTGGCCGCCTTCATCGCCCTGTGGAAATACAAGCAGGACATCATGAAGGTCATTGGCGCCTGCGCGGCGGTGGGCCTCGTTTACACATTCGCGATAGGAGTCTGACATGGAACGCCTCATCAAACCCGAAGACCTGAAAGCCGCGCCGGCCGGCGGCCTGATCCTGGATGTGCGCCGGGAAGCCGACTACGCCGCATCCGGCGAGGCCCTGGCCGGCAGTACCTGGAAGAACCCGGAAGCCGTGGACCAGTGGCTGGCCGAGGTGCCCAAGGACCGGGACGTGGTGATCTATTGCGTGCGCGGCGGCGCGGTGTCCAACGCCCTGGTGGACAAATTGCAGGGCGCCGGTGTCAGTGCCCGCTTCATCGAGGGGGGCATCGAGGGTTGGAAGGCTGCCGGTGGCGAGGTCGTCGCGAAATGACGGCGCCCCTCGCTCGCGATAATCTCTCGCTGCCCCCACGAATGGGTGGCATGCCGCCTTGGGGCGGCCCGACGGAGGCATGGTCATGAAATGGGTCACCCGCGAGCACCCCAAGATCGACCGCATCGCCTGTCCCTGGCTGATCGCCCGCTTCATCGACGAGAGCCCGGAATTCCTCTACGTGCCAGGCTCGGACGTCATGAAGGTGGCGGCCGAGACCGGTGCCACGCCCTATGACGTGCCCGGCGTGGAATATGGCCACCACGGCGACCAGTGCAGCTTCGACGCTTTCATCGAAAAGCACGGGCTCACCGATCCGGCCCTGCACAAGCTGGCTCTGATCGTGCGCGGCGCGGATTGCGGCGCGCCGCATCTGGCCAAGGAAGCGGCCGGCCTGCTGGCCATTTCCAAGGGACTGTCCCTCAACTTCGAGGACGACCATGAAATGCTGAAGCACGGCATGGTGATCTACGACGCCCTTTATGCCTGGTGCGCCGACACACCCTTGAAGAAGCTGGGCCGGCTGCTGGGTCTGGGCAAATGATCCTGCCCGCCGGCGTCGCGCCCGAGGCGCGGCTCCTGCTTATCGGGCGCGCCTTGCGCGCCTTCGTCGACGGCTATGTGGCCGTGCTGCTGCCGGTTTACCTGCTGGCCCTGGGGTTCGGCACCTGGGAAGTGGGCCTCATCAGCACCGCCACCCTGCTCGGCTCGGCCCTGGCCACTCTGGCGGTGGGCGCCTGGGGCCATCGTTTCCATCACCGCGCCCTGTTGCTGGCTGCCGCCTTGCTGATGGCCGGGACCGGGCTGGCGTTCGCCGGCCTGTCCGCTTTCTGGCCGCTGTTGCTGATCGCCTTCGTCGGCACCCTCAATCCCAGCTCCGGGGATGTCAGTGTCTTTCTGCCCCTGGAACATGCCCGTCTGGCGGAGGCGGCGGACGGTGATGCCCGCACTTCCCTGTTCGCCCGCTACAGCCTCACCGGCGCCCTGTGCGCGGCCTTCGGGGCTTTGGCCGCCGCCGTGCCGGACTGGCTGGTGACGCAGGCGTTCGAGCGACTGGCCGCTCTGCGCATCATGTTCGTGATCTATGGTCTGGTCGGCCTGGCGGTCTGGCTGCTCTATCGGCGCCTTCCCGAGCCGGTCGCCCATGCGCGGCCGACCCCGCCCGCGCCGTTGAGGGAATCCAGACGGGTCGTCGTGCGCCTCGCCGCCCTGTTCTCGGTGGATGCCTTCGCCGGCGGCCTGGTGCTGAATTCCCTGCTGGCCCTCTGGCTGTTCCAGCGTTTCGGCGTTTCCGTCGCCGCGGCCGGCGCATTCTTCTTCTGGGCCGGGCTGCTGACCGCCTTCTCGCAACTGGCCGCCCCCTGGGTAGCCAAGCGCATCGGCCTGCTCAACACCATGGTGTTCACCCACATCCCGGCCAGTATCTGCCTGATCCTGGCTGCCCTGGCGCCCAGTCTGCCGCTGGCCTTGGGCTTGCTGCTGCTGCGCGCCCTGCTGTCGCAAATGGATGTGCCGACGCGCTCGGCCTTCGTCATGGCGGCGGTGACGCCGCCGGAACGGGCCGCCGCCGCCAGCTTCACCGCCGTGCCGCGCAGCCTGGCGGCGGCGATCAGCCCGACTTTGGGCGGCGCTCTGTTCGCTACCGGTTGGCTGGCAGCCCCGCTGCTTGCCTGCGGGTTGCTCAAGATCGGCTACGACCTGGCCCTGTTCGCGGCCTTCCGTCGCCACAAAGGCCATGGCGATGGCTAAGGCGGAGAGGCATTTCGGTCAGGTGTGTTTCACCACCAGCACCGGGCACTTGGCGTGGGTCACAACCTGCTGGGATACGCTGCCCATGAGGATGCGGTCCAGGCCGGTGCGGCCGTGGCTGCCCAGGACGATGAGGTCACAGTCGTTGTCGCGCGCGGCCTGGATGATGGTGTCGGCGGGTTTGCCTTCCAGGGCCACGCTGTCGGCGGCGACGCCATCCTTGCGCAGCAGATCGCGCACCCGGTCGGCCAGGGGCTTGATCAGGTCGCAACTCAGATCGTCGCTGGCGCACACGGCCAGTACGGTGAGCGGGAGCCCGCAGCGCTTGGCCAGGTTGCCGGCGGCGACCGCGGCCATGTCGGCGTAGCGGGAGCCGTCCACCGCCACCAGGATGCCCTTTTCCCAGAGCGTCGCTTCCTGGGGTACCACCAGCACGCTGCATTTCACGTGGCCCACCACACGGGCGGCGGCTTCGCCCAGCACCAGCCGTTCCAGCCAGTGCACGCCGCGCCGGCCCATGATGACCAGATCGGCCTGGCTGTCCTCGGCCTGGGCGGCGATTTCGCCCACCGGCTCCTCGCCATAGCGCAGTACCGGCGCACAATTCACGCAGGCGGTGCCGGCCTGTTCCTCCACCTCACGCAGGATATCCCGGCCCTGTTCCTCGGTCTGCTTCACCCCGCCCGGATTGAACATGGCATAGCTGGGGTCGGTCTTGGTCATGTGCATGACGGTGAGATGGGCGCCGCAGCGACTGGCCAGGTTCAGCGCCACGCGCACGGCGCCGCTGCTCACGGCGCTGCCATCGGTGGCAAGCAGAATGTTGTCGAAACGGGCAATGGGGGAAAGCTGGGCCGACATGATGTCTCCTCGTTGTGGATACTCATGGACAGCATAGTGAATTCCTGGGTATTCGGAAGCCCGGTTTCATGCCGGACAGAATGCGCATATCACCGCTCTTCTTTGCCATCGCCCGGTGGCCGCCATCAAGACCCACTCGAAGCCAGGCTGGCCGAAGCTCCCGTGTTACCCCGGCGGGCGGGCCTGTTCCTGGCTGGTGACGCAGAGGCATGCGCGGTGGTATGCGGTGGATCGAATTCGGCCAGGACATGCCGCGTATATTTCAAATGGCCGCATTGACCGCCTAAAGGATTTCTTCCGCGGCTTGCCGTCTGAAAAATCCCTGGCCTGAATCGCTCAAAACGGGGCGGGACTTGTCAGGAAAAGGGCCTTCCCGCTGACCGGATGTGTGAAGGCCAGCTCCGAGGCATGCAACAACAGGCGTCCGGAGCGGTTTTGCGCATCGAGGGAGGCATATAACGTATCTCCCAGGATGGGATGGCCGATCGCCTTCAGGTGGACGCGCAATTGGTGGGAACGGCCGGTATAGGGTTCCAGTTCAACCCGCGTGGATTGCTCAAGCGCCGGGCCGGCCAGCACACGCCATCGGGTGATGCTGGGCTTGCCATGCTGGTGATCGATGATGCGCCTGGGCCGATTCGGCCAGTCGATGAGGATGGGCAGATCGATGACACTCCAGCCGTCCTCGCTGTCGGCCGGTGCGATCAGAACACCGTCGACCAGCGCCTGGTAGCGTTTGTGGACCAGGCGCGATGCGAAGGCGCGGCTCATGGCGCTCTGCATGGCCTTGCCGCGTGCCATCAGCATCAGCCCTGACGTATCCCGGTCAAGACGATGCACGATCAAGGCATCGGGGTAGCGCGCCTGGGCGCGCGCGCTCAGGCAATCCTGCTTGTCATCGCCGCGGCCGGGTACGGAGTGAAGCCCACTGGGCTTGACGAACACCAACAAGGCGTCGTCGGCGTAGATCGGTTCCATGGGAATTGCATGAGGTGGAAAGTGGGCCACACCCTAGCGCTTTTTCCCTTCCGGCGGGAGAGCGCGGCACACGTACACTTCGAGCAATAAAACGTCGATGCCCGGCCTCCCATCGACAGCATGGTGAATACGTTCCTGGATGCCATGGAATATAGTGAAACCAGTCTTGGCTGAATGGAGTGGCCTGCATGGCCATGAAAATACATACAAAGCTGACTTTGACCGTGAGCGTGTTGTTCGCCGGTTTGCTGCTGGCGAGCGCGCTTTTCACCGTGGCGCGCTTTCGCGAGGCCCTGGTCGCGGAAATATCCCAAGTGCAGTTCGCCATGCTGACCTCGGTGGCGGAAGAACTGGATACCCGGCTCGCCACTTCCCACATCGTGCTGATCGCGGCGGCGCGGTCCTTCCCCCATGAAGCGCTGAAAAGCCCGGATCGCGTGCAGTCCGAACTGGACAGCCGGGCCGATCTCCATGGCGTGTTCGACAACCATGTCTTCATGTTCACCCCGGACGGAAAGCTATTTGCCGAATCGCCTTTCGCTCCGGATCGGCGCGGCAAGGATTTCTCGTTCCGGGAGTACATCAAGAAGACTCTGGCTACGGGGAAGCCCTACATCTCCGATCCCTACATCTCCACCCAGCCGCACAAGCATCCCGTGATCATGATGACCGCGCCGATCTACGGGCCGGACGGCAAACTTCTGGCCAT
This sequence comes from uncultured Thiobacillus sp., assembly GCA_964513695.1. GTDB lineage: Bacteria > Pseudomonadota > Gammaproteobacteria > Burkholderiales > Thiobacillaceae > PFJX01. Next base: position 3,357 of record CAZEOR010000086.1, on the reverse strand, counting down.
CCTGGCCGCCAGCCTGGACCTGATGCGCGACAACTTCCTGGGCAAGCTGGCGGAGCGCAAGGTGGGCAAGAGCGGTTATTTCTATCTCACCACCGGTGACCGGATGGTCGTCATGCATCCGGACCGCAAGCGCATATTCAAGCCCTTCCAGGTTGGCGGCAATCTGGCCTACGACGCGGCGGTCGCCGGTTTCCAGGGCACGCGGGAGACGGTCAACACCTATGGCCGGCACATGTACGCCAGTTTCAAGCGGCTCAACCAGAAAGGCTGGCTGCTGGCAGTCAACTATCCCGTCGAAGAAGCATTGGCGCCGTTGGCCGATTTTCAGAAGGACGTCCTCCTGATGGTGCTGCTGGGCATGGCGGTCAGCGCCCTGTTGATCCGCATGCTGATGGGGCGTCTGCTCAGGCCGATGCTGGCGCTGACCCGGCACATGGCGGATCTGCATGAAAAAAAGGGCGATGCGCGCCAGCTGCCCGTGGTCTGCGAGGATGAAACCGGCCACCTGACCCGCTCTTTCAACGAAATGGTCCTTGCCCTGGATCGCCAGAAATCCGCCCTGGAAAATCAGGAGGCCCTGTACCGCACGGTGGTGCGCTTCGCGACGGACTTCATCTACTGGCGCGGCCCGGAGGGAGACATGCGCTATGTCTCGGAGAATTCGGCGCAGGTTACCGGCTACCCGCCGGAAGACTTCTATCGGAATCCGGCGCTGCTGGACGATATCGTCCATCCCGAAGATCGTGCGATCTGGCAGAACCACACCCACCCAGGTGGCGATCAGGGCGAGCAGATTCCCCTTGAATTCCGCATCGTCACGCCCGGTGGCGAAACCAGATGGGTCAGTCACCTTTGCCAGCAGGTCGTCGATGAACAAGGGCGCGGCCTCGGCATGCGCGGCAGCCACAGCGACATCAGCGCGCGCAAGCAGTCCGAATCGCGTCTGCGGCTGGCGGGCGCGGTGTTCGAATCGGCGCGGGAGGCCATCATGGTCTGTGGCGCCGACAACCGCATCGTCGCGGTCAACCCCGCCTTCACCTTGATCACCGGGTACACGGAAGCGGAGGTGGCGGGAAGAAACCCGCGCCTGCTCCAGTCCGGCCACACGCCCGCCGACGAATACACGGAAATGTGGCGCTGCCTGGAACAGCACGGCTATTGGCAAGGCGAGTTTTTCAACCGGCGCAAGGACGGCGGCGATTATTACGTGCTTGCCGCCATCAGCGCCGTGCGCGACGAGCATGGGCGGGTCACCCACTATGTCGGCATCGAATCGGACATCACCGCCATGAAAGAGGCGGAGGACCGCATCGAATACCTGGCCTACCATGACTCCCTCACCGGCCTGCCCAATCGGGCGCTGCTGGTGGAGCGCGCCAATCTGGCCCTGGCTCTGGCGCATCGCCGCCGGGAGGAGCTGGCTGTCCTGTTCCTCGATCTCGACCGCTTCAAGGAAGTGAACGATTCCCTTGGTCACGCCGCCGGCGACGCTCTGCTGGTGGAAGCCGGTCACCGTCTCGGCAACCTGATCCGTGAAGCCGATACGGTCAGCCGCCTGGGCGGCGACGAATTCGTCCTGCTCCTGATCGGTGTCGGCGAGGAGGGTGCGCGGGAGGTGGCGGAAAAGGTTCTGGTCGCCATGCGCGAGCCCTATGCCGTGGATGGGCATGGCCTGAGCCTGTCGACATCGATCGGTATCGCCCTGTTTCCCCAGGACGGTGGCGACATGGGCGAACTGTTGAAGAATGCCGATACCGCCCTCTACCAGGCCAAGCAGGAAGGCCGCAATGCCATGGCGTTCTACAACCGCGACATGAATGTGGCCACGTTCGAGAAACTGGTGCTGGAAGCCGAACTGAAGCGTGCCATTGAGAGCGGTGAACTGGTCACCTACTACCAGCCCAAGATCGATCTCGTGAGCAACCGTCTGCTGGGCGCCGAGGCCCTGATCCGCTGGCAGCATCCCCAGCACGGGCTGGTGCCGCCCGCGCGCTTCATCCCGGTCGCGGAAACCAGCGGACTGATCATCGACATCTGCCGCTGGGTGCTGGGCGACGTCTGCCGCCAGATCGCCGAATGGAAACGGCAGGGGCACACGACCGTATGCGTGGCCGTGAACCTGACCCCGCGCGATTTCCGCAGCCCGCACCTGCCCAAACACCTGCAAAGCCTGCTCAAGACCTACGACCTGCCAGCGACGGCGCTGGAACTGGAATTGACCGAGTCCACCCTGCTGGATGCCGGCGAGCCGGTTCTGCAAAACCTGATGGCCATCAAGCATCTGGGCATAGGACTCGCCATCGACGATTTCGGTACCGGCTACTCCAGCCTCGGCTATCTGCGGCGCTTGCCGATCAGTGTCCTGAAGATCGACCAGAGCTTCGTGCACGATCTGGAGACGGACCCGGACGACCGCACCCTGGCGGGTTCCATCATCGCCCTGGGCAACAGCCTCGGCCTCGGTGTCGTCGCCGAAGGCGTGGAAACCCTCGCTCAGCGGAATATCCTCATTGAGCTCGGCTGCAAGGTCGGCCAGGGTTACCTGTTCAGCCGTCCCCTGCCCGCCGAGGAATTCCGAGACTGGTTGGCGCAGGCCGGCCGGCCCGGCGCACCATCCTCTCAGGACCCAGGCGTGAATTAGCGTCGTGCCGGCCGGAAACGGAAAAAAACAGGAAGAAAAAAGCCCGGCACAAGGCCGGGCAAAACACCACCGGGAGACTCGGCGTTATCGTTTCCGGTTTCCCATGGGCTCAGGCTCCGCCGAATAGGCCGGCGGGAATAAAGAGTTGTCGCATAAAACGCTGCATTCGTCCGATGCTGGCCGAACGGCCCAGGGTCAGGAGGTCGTGGCGCCCGCCCAGAAAACCCGGATCGTCGCCGGCCACGACCAGATCGGGACGCCAGGCGGCAATGCCGCTGGCGAAGGCCTCTCCAGGTCGCCCGTAGCGGGCCAGAAGTTCGGCTTCCCCGGCGCCCAGGTTCGCCGCCAGAAAGGCCAGACGGCGCAGGGCGGCCTGCTCGAAACCCTGTTCGCATTGCCGATGGCTGGGTGGAGGGTAGCCGCCGTCCAGGCCCGGATCCGGTTCGATCAGATGCATGAAGGCAAGCTCGGTGCCACCCAGACGGGCCAGATTGAGGGCGCGGCGGGCCACGGCCGTGCCGGTTTCGGAGAAATCCACCAGGGCCAGGATGCGGCGGTAGTCATGCATGGGCCATCTCCACTTTGATGCCGGGCGCACCCTCGGCCAGCGCCAAGCCGCACTCGCGGAAGATGCGCGCCTTGCAGGTCCGGCACACGTCCCGGTCCAGGCGTTGGTAAATCGCCTTGATGGCTTCGGTCTTGGAATCGAACAGGTT
>CAZEOR010000085.1:0-9188 GCA_964513695.1 uncultured Thiobacillus sp. | reverse complement strand
ACCAAACCTTCTTCGCCACCCTTGCCGCCGAGCACGATCTGCCCCTCGTCCACGAGCTTGCGGACAATCTTGAGGATTTCCTTCTGCTCCGCCTCGACTTCGGACAGACGTACCGGCCCCTTTGCCTCCAGATCCTCCTTGAGCGCTTCGGCGGCACGGGTGGACATGTTCTTGAAAATGAGATCCTTGAGTTCCTGGGACGTACCCTTGAGGGCGATGATGAGCGTTTCGGATTGGACTTCGCGCAGGAGTAGCTGAACGGAACGGTCGTCCAGATCCAGGATGTTGTCGAAGGTAAACATCTGGTCCTGGATCTTCTGGGCCAGTTCGGCATCGTGTTCACGGATGTTCGCCAGCACCGAGGCTTCGATCGCGCCACCCATGTAGTTGAGGATGTCGGCAGCGGCCTTGACGCCTCCCAACGAACTCTTCTTGGTGATTTCGCCACCGGATAGCAACTGGGTCAGCACTTCGTTGAGTTCGCGCATGGCCATGGGCTGGACGCCCTCCAAGGTGGCAATTCGGACCATGACATCATTGCGCAGCCGCTCCGGGAGCAGGTTGAGGATCTCGCTGGCGTGATCCCGCTCCAGATGGACCATGATTGTGGCGATGATTTGTGGATGCTCGTTGCGAATCATTTCCGCCACGCTGGCGGAGTCCAACCATTTGAGGCTTTCGATGCCGGCACTCTCGTTGCCTTGGAGAATGCGGTCGATGAGGTGGGCTGCCTTGTCGTCGCCAAGGGCTTTTTTCAAGACAGAGCGTATATATTCATCGGAATCCGCTAGGCTGACCCGGCCTTCCGTTTCGGTAATGAAGGAATGCAGCACTGTTTCGATCTGTTCACGGCTGACATTACCGATGCTGGTCATGGCCATGCCGAGTTTTTGCACCTCTTTCGGCCCAAGGTACTTGAATACCTCGGCTGCCTCCTCGTGGCCCAGGGCGAGCATCAGAATGGCGCACTCGCTGGTGCTGGAATCGCTCATTCCTTGCCCATCCATTCCTTGACGATATCGGCGGTCACCTTGGGATTTGCCTTGGTGAACTCCTTCACCTTGGTCAGGGTATCCGTGTACAGCTCATCGTTAGGCCCAGCGCGGGTGGTTCCCGCCATGTTTTCATCTGTCGTTCCGGCCTGATGGGGAGCCCTTTCCGGAGGCTTCACCAAATCGCGCAGCAGTGGCCGCAGAACACCGAAGACGAGATAGAAAGCCAAGCCAAAGACAACCAGATTCTTCAAAAGGGATTTGGCCATGGATACATTATCCGGATCCTTCCAGAGCGGGATGCCGGCTTCGATCTTGGCTTCGGTGAATGCGGCGTTGACGACATTGACGGTGTCGCCCCGCTGCTGGTTGAAACCCATCGACTCCTTGACCAAGTTGTTGATCTGGGTGAGTTCCTGGGGGGTGAGGGGGGCGGGTTTACCAGGTTTTCCATCGGTACCCAGGGCGGCCGATTTGTAATTTACTACGACGGCGACGGAAAGTCGTTTGATCCGGCCCAGGGATTCCTTGGTGTGCCGGATGGTTTTGTCGAGCTCGAAATTGACGGTGCTTTCCTTGTGGCTCGACGAGCCCGCGCCCTGCCCTTGGCTTGTCCCGGTATTAGCACCCGCGTTGCTACCCTGGGGTGCATTGAAGGGGGCGCTGGCAGGTCCAGGGGGTTGGTTGCTCAGGGCACCCGGAATCCCCTGGGCCTGGTTGCCACTCCCACTGTTGCTGTCATCCACGGATTGCTGGCTGCGGATGGACTGTGTGTCCGGTGTGGGATTGGGTTTGAAGGTCTCGCTGGTTGCCTCGGATTCGGAAAAATCCAGATCGGCGCGAACCTCTGCTTTGACATTGTCCTTACCGACAATGGGCGCGACGATGGACTCGATGCGCTGGGCGTAATAGGACTCCATCTGGCTGACATAATCCAGTTGGCTGGAGTTGAGGCCACGCGTGGCCTGACTGTCGGATTTAGAGGTGAACAGATTTCCGGACTGATCCACCACCGTCACACTGTTGGGTGACAACTCCGGCACACTGCTGGCAACCAAGTGAACGATGGACTGGACCTGGCCAGGGTCCAATGCACGGCCCGGGTGCAGATTGACCAGCACCGATGCGGTCGGTGTCTGCTTGTCACGGATGAATACCGAAGGTTTGGGAATGGCCAGATGGACGCGGGCTGTTTCGACAGGAGAAAGAGACTGGATGGTGCGTGCCAGTTCCCCCTCCAGGCCGCGTTGAAATGCAAGTTGTTCCTGGAACTGAGTCATGCCCAGTTTGGGTGAATCCATGAGTTCGAATCCAACCCCGCCCCCCTTGGGTAATCCTTGGGCGGCAAGCTTGAAACGGAGGTCGTACACTTGATCTGCGGGAACAAGCAAGGTGCCGCCAGCTTCGGTTTTGTATGCCACTTTCAGTTGCTGAAGCGTGGCGGTAACCGATCCGGCATCTTTTTCCGAAAGATTGGAGAACAGCACGCGGTAATCCGGTGCGCTGGACCAGAGGAACAAACCGACGACAACTGCGATAGTTGCTGCCAACGTCGCTGCCAGCCCCATCTTCCTGGTGGCGGGAAGCTCATTGAAGCGGTGTGCGAAATTGGAGAGAAGCTGCTGGGGCTGCAGGGCCATCCGTTAACCGTACCTGATCAGACCTGCATGTTCATGATTTCCTGATAGGCGGAAACCAGCTTGTTACGAACCTGCACCATGGTCTGGAAGGAAAGGCTGGCTTTCTGCAATGAGAGAACCACATCCTGAAGGTTGACATCGGGATCACCGGTTTCGAACTGACGGGTCAACTGTTTGGCATCCATCTGGGCGCTGTTGACCTCGTCCACGGCGGATTTGAGCATGGCAGCAAAATCCTGGGCGCCGGCTTCCTGGGGCGCGGACGTGCCAGAGGCTTGCGCCGCCACGGCACGAAGCTGGTTAACCATCTGATCAATATTGCTCATCGCCCTGCCTCCTGCTACCGATTATAGGAGGTCATCTCCATCCAGAAAGCCCGCTTCGCGGTACTGCTTGAGCTTGTGACGCAAGGTCCGTTCACTCATGTCAAGCGCTTCCGCCGTTCTGCGGCGGGAACCTTCCATGCGTTTCAGGGTGCCCAATATGGTTTCCCGCTCCACGTCCTTGAGGCCCACTTCACCCGGAAAACCCATGTCCCTGGCCGTTTCCGGCTGTGCCCGCGTCGATGATTTGGGCAACATCAGGTGTTCCGGTCGGATTTCAGCCTCGGATGCAAGAATCATCGCGCGCTGAATCACATTACATAGCTCACGGATGTTACCGGGCCAGGTATACCCCGTCAATTCGGCCAAGGCCGCGCCAGACAAGGAGAATCCGCTTCTGCCAACGAGTTGTTCAGAGCGTTTCAGAAAATGGCGGGCAAGGGGGGCGATGTCGGCGGGGCGTTCATGCAGGGGGGGGATTTCTAGGGGGAACACGTTGAGCCGGTAAAAAAGGTCTTCCCGGAACTTGCCTTCACGCACCCAGGCAGCCAAATCCCGGTTTGTTGCGGCGATGACGCGGACATCGAGGGAAACCGGGCTGCGTGCACCCACACGTTCCACTTCCCGTTCCTGGAGCACCCGCAGCAGTTTGGCCTGGAGATTGAGGGGGAGTTCAGATATCTCGTCCAGCAAAAGGATGCCGCCGTTGGCCTGCTCGAATTTTCCGGGCTGGGTGGTGGATGCGCCCGTGAATGCGCCTTTCTCGTGGCCGAACAAGACTGATTCCAGCAGATTTTCCGGTATGGCCGCGCAGTTCACCGCCACGAACGGGCCTTTAATGCGGGAGGAGTGTTGATGGATATATCGGGCAAAGACTTCCTTGCCTACTCCGGATTCACCGGTAAGCAGGACTGCGGCTTCGCTGGCGGCAACACGTCTCGCCAATTCCAGGAGAGCGCGGCTGGTGGGGTCTTCTGCTATGACGCCCAGCGAGGAGGGCTCACCAGCTTGACGATAATATCGGGCCACCGTGGCTAGGAGCCGGTCCGGTTCGAAGGGTTTGGGCAGGTAGTCTGCCGCTCCGTCCCGGATGGCCTGAACCGCCCGGTCGATCTGGCCGTATGCGGTCATCAGAATCACGGGGATGTCCGGCCGTCGTCCCTTCAGCGAGCGCAGCAAAGCGTGACCATCCATGCCGGGCATTTGCACATCGCTCAGCACCAGTCCGGGATTGCCCTTGTCCAGCCAGGCCAGAGCCTGTTCCGCGTCCGGTGCGGCAATGGCGGTGTAACCTGCCAGTTCCAACGTGTCGGTCAAAGCTTCACGCAGGTCCGCATCGTCCTCGACGACCAATACAGGCAGGGTTTCAGCCATCGTTTCTTTCTCGTGTGGCAAAGGGTAGAAACAGGGTGAAGCAACTGCCTCCCTCGCTTCTGGGTGCCCATTCCACCCAGCCATCGTGAGCTTCGGCGACTTGGCGAACAATGGCCAGTCCCAGACCACTGCCTTCTCCCCGTGTCGTGAAGAAGGGCTCGAACAGACGCTCCCGTGCGGCTTCCGGAATTCCTTCGCCACTGTCTTCTACTTGGAAGGCGGCGAAGGGACTGCCTTCCCCTCCAACCGCCAAACTGACCTTTCCTCCTGACCGGCAGGCTTGCAGGGCATTTTCCAGTAGATTGATGAGCGCGCCGGAAATGGCTTGGCGATCGCCGGTCAGAGTCATGCCAGCTGCGGGCATATCCAGTTGAAAGGCTATGTGCCTCGATGCCGCGTGGGGCTCGATGGTCTGCGCCAGTTCTTCCAGCAATTGAGCCAATGGGAAGGCTTCCCCCGACAAGCGGGCTCCTTTTACGAATAAAAGCATGTCCTGTATGAGTCGTTCCAGATAACGCAGGCGGGACAACGTCTTTTCCGCGAATCGGATGCGATCGCTATCGCCGATCTGGGGTCGGGCAAGATGTCCGGCATAGAGCAGGGCGGTGGATAAAGGTGTGCGTAGCTGATGGGCGACCTGGGCCGCCATCTCGCCCAGAGCGGAGAGGCGTTCCCTGCGCGCCAATTCCCCGTTGGCGTCTGCGAGTTCGCTGGTGAGACGGGCGACCTGGGCCTGAAGTTCCAGGTAGGTACCGGCAAGCATTTCCGAGGTTTCGCTGAACAGCGCGAAGGCTTGGCGCAGCTCGTCATCGTCGGCTTGGTGGGGTGGCATGGCAGAAGGCGCTGGCATCGGGCGGAATATTAAACTATCGACATGCTAAAGTTTTTTTCGGTCAGGCCGATGATGGAGCGACAGACCCAGCGGCCAGCAATAAAAGGCCGCGCGACCAATTGAGGTAGACATGTCGGATTTGTTGAGGCGCATTGATGCGCGCACCAAGCTCGCTGGCGCGAACAAGCTGGAGATCCTGCTCTTTACACTGGGTACGGATGTCAGCACGAGCCGCAAGGAGACCTTTGGTATCAACGTCTTCAAGGTGCGGGAAGTCATGCGTATTCCTGAAATCACGCGCGCGCCGGATATGCCCTCGGCTGTCGAGGGCATGGTGAGCTTGCGTGGAGTGCTTGTGCCGGTCGTGGACTTGGCCAAGTACATCGGGATATCTACGGATGCGCCGCCGGCGATCATGATCGTTACTGAATATAACGGGCATACCCAGGGTTTTCTTGTGGGTGAGGTGGATACCATCCTGCGCCTGGATTGGGCCGAGATGAAAGTTCCTCCCAGCATGCTGACCGCCCGGATGGGGGGATTGGTCACGGCCGTGACTGAACTCAAGGATGGCCGTCTGGTGATGATGCTCGATGTGGAAAAGATTCTGGCCGACACCTCTCAGATCGATGACAGCCATCTATTTGCCACCCTGGCACCATTGGACAAGCCCAATCGCACTGTGCTTTATGCCGATGATTCGTCCGTGGCGCGCAAACAGATAGAGCGCACGCTGGAGGCCCTTGATGTCAAAGGTATTAGCGCGATCAACGGCAGGCAGGGCTGGGATGAGTTGCAGAAGATCGCAGCCCAGGCGGAGATCGCCGGTCGCCCGGTTTCCGAATATGTCCAACTGGTGCTGACCGATGTGGAAATGCCGGAGATGGATGGCTATGTCCTCACGAAGAACGTCAAGTCGGACCCGCGTTTCGCCGGCATCCCGGTTTTGATGCATTCCTCCCTGTCTTCGGATGCCAATCGTCAACTGGGCCTTTCGGTAGGCGTCGATGAATATGTGCCCAAGTTCGAGCCGCATCGCCTCGCCGAAGTGTTGAACCGCTTGCTCAAGTAAGGGGAACGGAACCTCATGAATCCGCTGGAACCCAACAAGTTGCTGGAGGCTGTGGATGCCCGTACCAAATTGGCGGGCTCCAACAAGATGGAGTTGCTGCTATTTTCCCTGGGCACCCATGAAACCTTTGGTATCAACGTCTTCAAGGTCCGGGAAGTCTCTCCCACGCCGCCCATCACCCTGACTCCCAACATGCCGGCTGGGGTGGAAGGTGTCATTTCGCTGCGCGGCAGCATCATCCCGGTGATTTCCCTGGCCCGCTTCATCAAGCTGGAGGGCGCGCCACCCGGAATCGGCGAAACCATGATCGTCACCGAGTTCTCCCGGCATACCCAGGGTTTCCTGGTGCAGGACGTGGACCGCATTATCCGAGTCGATTGGGACAAGGTGAAACCGCCGGAAAACATGCTGGCGGGGCAGGACGGCATGATCACGGCCATCACGGAACTGGAGGATGGGCGTCTGGTGTCCATCCTTGATGTGGAACGGGTGCTTGTGGAGGTTCTTGGCGAGAAAGCCATGCCGATCCTGCCGACCGTCGAGGCCGGCCGGGAAGCCACGATCTTCTTTGCCGACGATTCCACGGTTGCCCGTAAGGAAATCGTTTCCGTTCTGGATAAGCTCGGGGTGAAGTACATCCAATCCAACGATGGATTGGAGGCCTGGGAAAAACTTACCAACATGGCCAATCGAGCGAGTTCCGAGCGAACCACCATGAAAAGCCATATCCAGCTCATCCTGGTGGATGCCGAGATGCCAGAGATGGATGGCTACGTGCTTACCCGCAACATCAAGTCAGACAGTCGTTTCGAAGGGATTCCCGTAGTCATGCACTCTTCCCTGTCTTCCGAGGCCAATCGCACCATGGGCCAGAAGGTTGGCGTGGATGCTTATGTCGCCAAGTTCGATCCGGCGGTATTGGCAGATACGCTCCTCGCGTTCCTAAAGCGATAGGCTCGATGGTTACAATGCATCGGGTTAGCGGATAAAGAGGACATACGATGGCCGACAAGAACTTGAAATTCCTGGTGGTGGACGACTTTTCCACCATGCGCCGCATCGTGCGCAATCTACTTAAGGAACTGGGTTACACCAACGTCGACGAAGCCGAAGACGGCTCGGTCGGGCTACAGAAACTCAAGGGCGGCAATTTCCAGTTCGTCGTGACCGACTGGAATATGCCGGTCATGACCGGTATCGAACTTCTCAAGGCTATCCGGGCCGATGACACACTCAAGCATTTGCCGGTGCTCATGATTACCGCCGAGGCCAAGAAGGAAAACATCATCGAGGCCGCCCAGAATGGCGCCTCGGGTTACATCGTCAAACCCTTCACCGCCGCTACACTCGAAGAAAAAATGGGCAAGATCTTCGAGAAGTACGGGATGTGATCCGGGCGAAACTACAAATAAGGAGTAACGATGAGCGGCGACTCTCCTGATCTGGAAGCCCTGTTCGACAGCATCGCCTTCGTGCCGCCCCCCGAGCCACCCAAGGCCGAGGCCAGTCCCGGCAAAGATGGCGACACCCCCGAACTCGAGAACCTGTTCGACAGTATTGCCCAGGCGGTATCCCACAGCGAGGGGGGCGAATCCGAAGGTGTCTGCCCGGAACGGGTTTTCTCTCAGTTGGGCCAGATGACGCGTGGTTTGCACAATTTGTTGCGCGAACTCGGTTATGACAAAACGCTGGAGAAAGTGGCCAACGAGTTGCCGGATAACCGGGACCGTTTGAACTATATCGCCGCCATGACCGCCCAGGCCGCCGAGCGCGCCTTGAACGCGGCCGAGATTGCTCAGCCCATCCAGGAGAAAATGGGTGGAACCGCGAAAGATCTTGCGGGGAAATGGGACAAGCTGTTCGACAAGAAACTGGGTGTGGCGGAATTCAAGGATCTGGTGCGCGACACCCGAACCTATCTTTCTGATGTGCCGGCCCGAACCGAGGCCACCAATGCCCAGTTGATGGAAATCATTATGGCCCAGGACTTCCAGGATCTGACCGGACAGGTTATCAAGAAAGTCCTGGAGGCAGCCCAAAACCTGGAGTCCCAACTGCTTGCCCTGCTGATCGAAACCACCCCGGAAGACAAGCGCCAGGCCGTGGCCCCGGGACTGCTGAATGGCCCCGTGGTGAACGCCATGGGACGGACCGATGTGGTAACCAGTCAGGAACAGGTGGATGACCTGCTGGAAAGCCTGGGCTTTTAAGGGGAGAGCACAATGAGCGACTTCGCCGGAATGGAAGAGTTGTTGCAGGATTTCCTGCTGGAAGCCGGGGAGCTCCTGTCCCAGGTGGATAACAAGCTGGTGGATCTGGAAAAGCGTCCCGACGATCGGGAACTGCTCAACGACATCTTCCGAGGTTTTCACACCATCAAGGGCGGAGCGGGTTTCCTGAATGCGGAAAACCTGGTTGCGCTCTGCCACCGCACCGAAAACCTGTTCGACAAGCTGCGAAATGGCCAACTGCATCTGTCGGCGGAGTTGATGGACATCATCATGGCTGCCACCGCCACCGTGCGCGACATGTTCGTCGCGCTAAGCCAGTGCGTTCAGCCTCATCCCGCCGATGCCGCATTGATCAGCGGTCTGGAGTCCGCCCTTGCCGGAAATCTGCCAGGGCACATCAAGTCCGAAGCAGCGCCTGTACCGGCTCCCGTGCTGGAAGTGGCGCCCCCTGTGGCATCGCCTGTGGAGGCCCCGCCTGCCGGAGGTGAAGATATCAACTGGGATGTGCTTCATGCCGCATTGACCGGCGCCCCCATTCCCCAGGCTGCCGCTCCTGCGCCTGCGGAGCCTCCGCCAGCGGCGAAGCCGGAGCCTGTAGCGCAACACATGGAAGTCGCCGCGCCTCGGCCGTCACCCTCGCCTGCCCAGGATTTGCCTACGGCCTCCCGTTCCAGTTCGTCCAATGCCGCTCCGCCTCAGAATCTGCAAAAGGAAACCACCATCC
>CAZEOR010000084.1:0-9235 GCA_964513695.1 uncultured Thiobacillus sp. | reverse complement strand
GCCCGGCTTCGACCCCAACCTGTTCGTGGACGGCATCGATTCCGCCACCTGGAAGGAACTCAACGACTCCCTGGACCGCCCCCTCATCAACCGGGCCCTGCGCGGCGTCTACCCGCCCGGCTCCACCATCAAGCCCTTCATGGGCCTGGCCGGGGTGGAACTGGGGGTGCGCAAGCCCGGCGACACCATTTCCGATCCGGGTTATTTCGCCCTGTCCGGCAGCAGCCACCGCTACCGGGACTGGAAGAAGGAAGGCCACGGCATGGTGGACCTGAAGCGCTCCATCACCATTTCCTGCGACACCTACTACTACGGCCTGGCTCACCAGATGGGCATCGAGCGCATGTCCGGCTTCCTGTCCCAATTCGGTTTTGGCAGAAAATCCGGCATCGACCTGGACGGGGAACTGGCCGGCCTGATGCCGACACCGGAGTGGAAAACGAAGCGGTTCAAGCAACCCTGGTGGCCGGGAGAAACGGTGGTGGCAGGCATCGGCCAGGGCTATGTGCTGGCCACACCCATGCAGTTGGCCGTGGCCACCATGGCCGTCGCCAACGACGGCGTCGTCTACAAGCCCCAGTTGATCCGGGCCTGGCGCGACCCGGCCACCGGCAAGGTGGGCTATGCGGCGCCACAGGTCATGGGCCGCATCAAACTCACCCCGGAATTCCTGCGGCTGGTGAAGGAAGCCATGGTCGACGTCACGCGTCCGGGCGGCACCGCCTCGGCCGCCGGCGCCAACACGCCCTACCTATTCGCCGGTAAAACCGGTACCGCCCAGGTGGTGGGCATCAAACAGGGCGCCAAATACGTGGAAAGCCAAGTCGCGGCCCGGCACCGGGACCATGCCCTGTTCATCGCCTTCGCGCCGGCCGACAACCCCAAAATCGTGGTGGCGGTGATGGTGGAGAACGGCGGCCATGGCGGCTCGACCGCCGCGCCGGTGGCGCGCAAAGTCATCGACTATTGGCTGCTCGGCAAACTGCCAACCATCTTTGCGCCGGAAGAGCCCGCCAGCGAAGCCATTCCCGATGAAGCGGAGGACAGCGGACCGGCCGGGACGGAATCCGTGGTTCCCACACCCGAGGAGATCGCACGGTGATACATCGCTTCCTGAGCCGCTTCGTCGCCCATCTGGACGGCCCCCTGGTGGGGCTTCTGGCTCTGTTGCTGCTGACCAGCACTGCGGTGGTTTTCAGCGCGACCGGGGAAAGCTCCGACCGGCTGATTTCCCATCTCACCAACATCGGCGTAGCCGTGGCCGCCTTGTTGTTTGTGTCCCACATACCACCTCAGCGTCTGATGCAGTTCGCCTTGCCAGCCTATGCCGCCGGCCTGCTCATGCTGGTGGCCGTGGCCGCCTTCGGCGTTGTCGTGAACGGCTCCCGGCGCTGGCTGGAGTTGGGCATCACCCGTATCCAGCCCTCCGAGCTCATGCGGCTTGCCGTACCAATGATGCTGGCCTGGTATTTCCACTACAAGCAGGAAACACTTGGCGGCAGGGATTTCGCCGTCGCCGCGCTGTTGCTGCTGTTGCCGGTGGGCTTCATCGCCAAACAACCGGACCTGGGCACATCCCTGCTCATCACCGCCTCGGGCTTCTATGTCATCTATCTGGGTGGCCTGTCTTGGAAAGTCATTCTGGGCGCCGCTGTGGCGGCCGGCTCCGCCCTGCCCCTGGCCTGGAATTACCTTCTGCACGACTACCAGCGCCAGCGGGTGCTCACCCTTATCGATCCGGCTTCCGATCCGTTGGGCGCCGGTTACCACATCATCCAGTCCACCATCGCGGTCGGTTCAGGCGGTGTCGCCGGCAAGGGTTGGATGATGGGCACCCAGGCCCACCTGGATTTCCTGCCGGAGCGCAGCACGGACTTCATTTTCGCCGTGTTCTCGGAGGAATTCGGCCTGATCGGCAACCTGTTCCTCCTGCTGCTCTATGCCGCCATCATCTGGCGCGGCCTGTGGCTGGCCTCCGGCGCTCCATCCCTGTTCGGCCGCCTGCTGTCGGGCGCCATCGTGCTGACCTTCTTCACCTACGCCTTCGTCAACATGGGCATGGTGTCCGGCATCCTGCCGGTGGTGGGTGTGCCGCTGCCTCTCGTGAGCTACGGTGGAACCTCCATGGTCACCGTCCTGGTCGGCTTCGGCATCGTCATGAGTGCTGCAACCCATAAAAAGCTTGTAAAAACATAGCGGATACGCGCTAAACTTGGAGCGCTTTCTTACGTCTGACCGCGCTCCATGATAAAGACCCGCCCCACCTTGCTGATTCTGGCCCTCGGCGCCGCTCTCGCCGGATGCGGTACCGCGCCCACCAAGACCAGCCAGAACGAGGAAACGCCGGTCACCCCGCCTTACAAGGGCGGCGGCTATTACAAGGACGACGGCCCTGGCGCCAATCCCCCCGCCAACCTGGCCGCCATCCCCGATGCGGTGCCCAAATGGGAACCCCTGCACCGCTACGCCAACGACGCGTACAAGGTCATGGGCAAGGAATACGTCCCCATTTCCGCCGAGAAACCGTACAAATCCAAAGGACTGGCTTCCTGGTATGGCCGCAAGTTCCACGGCAAGTCCACCTCTTCCGGTGAACCCTACGACATGTATGCCATGTCCGCCGCCCATGCCACGCTGCCGTTGCCCAGCTACGCCAAAGTCACCAATCTGGACAACGGCAAGAGCGTAGTCGTTCGGGTCAACGACCGGGGCCCGTTCCACGACGGCCGCATCATCGACCTGTCTTACACCGCGGCCTACAAGCTGGACATCCTCAAGGGCGTGACCCCGGTGGAAGTGGAAGTGGTGCTGCCGGAAACCGCACCCACCTCTTTCGCCGCCCAGGCCGAGGAAGAGTTCGTTCCGCCTGCAAAAGCGGCCGTTGCCGAAAATGCTCCCGCCAAAACCGAGGCCGGCTTCGTTCGCAACGAAAAGGCCGTCTATCTGCAATTGGGCGCTTTCTCCAACCCGGCCACAGCGGACGGAATCCTGGCACGGGCCAGCGCCAAGCTTTCCAAGGGTTTCCCCGGCGTCATGCGCCTGGAAGTCAATGGTCTCTACAAGGTTCAAGCCGGCCCCTTCGCCAATGGAGAGGAAGCCGACAAGGCCGCCGATAGGGTTCAGGCAGACCTGGGCATCAAGGCCTACAAGGTGGTCGCCGAGCGCCCGGCTCCGATTCCCGCGAATATTCCCACAACGGCCCCCGCCGTCCCGGTATCCGCCGCACCCGGTCTCTATCTGCAACTTGCGGCCGTTTCCTCGCCAGATGCCGCCGAAGCCCTCTCGGGCCGGGTGAAATCCCGCTTCGGCAACGAATTGCCCGGCCTGACGCAGGTCACCGTCGGAAATCTGGTCAAAGTCCAGGCCGGCCCCTTCACCACGCCAGCCGCCGCCGAACAACTGGCCCTGGCCTATCAGCAGGATTTCGGCGTCAAACCTTACAAAGTCGTGCGCTGAGCATCTGTTGCACCGCTTCCCCGCTCGGTGAGGGAAAGGAACCGGCCCGCCAGACAGTGGTCAATCGCCTGCCGCCCCTGAACGGCCCCGTATAATTTTAATTTTCCAGCTCCCACCGTCCCGATGAAGTCGCTTTCCGCCCTCTTGTTGTTGCTTTCCATCGCCTTGTCCGCGCAGGCCGCGTTGCCTGTCCCGCCCCCACCCCAGATCGAAGCCCGCGCCTGGCTGCTGATCGACAGCGCCAGCGGACTGCCCCTGGCGGAAAAGAATCCGGACGCCAAGGTGGAGCCCGCGTCCCTGACCAAGCTGATGACCGCCTATCTGTCCTTCTCCGCCATCAAGGAAGGCAGGCTGGCTCTAAACCAGCCACTACCCGTCTCCGAAAAGGCCTGGAAGGCCGAGGGCTCCCGCATGTTCCTGGACCCGAAAAAACCCGCCACGGTGGAAGACCTGCTGAAGGGCATGATCGTCCAGTCCGGCAACGACGCCTGCGTCGTGCTTGCGGAAGGCATCGCCGGCTCCGAGGAAAGCTTCACCGACCTGATGAACCAGACGGCCAAGAAACTGGGCATGACCGGCACCCATTACGTGAACGCCACCGGCCTGCCCCATGCCCAGCATTTCACCACCGCCCGCGATTTGGCGAAGCTGGCCAGCGTGCTGATCCGTGACTTCCCGGATTTCTACAAGTACTACTCCATGAAGGAATTCGCTTACAACGGCATCACACAGCCCAACCGCAACCGGCTGCTGTTCATGGATCCCAGCGTGGACGGCGTGAAGACCGGCCACACGGAAAGCGCCGGCTACTGCCTGATCGCCTCGGCCAAACGCGAACAGCGCCGTCTGCTCAGTGTGGTTCTGGGCACCGGCTCTGACTCCGCCCGCGCCATGGAAAGCCAGAAACTGCTCAACTATGGATTCCAGTTCTTCGAAACTGTGAAGCTCTACCCGGCGGACAAGGCCGTGAGCAGTCTGCGCATCTATAAGGGCAAGGGCAGTCAGGTGAAGGCCGGCTTCATTTCCGATTTCCACGTCACCGTGCCACGCGGCACCTCCAAGGGCATCCAGGCCCAGCTCATCACCCAGCAGCCCCTGCTGGCGCCAGTCAAACGCGGCCAGAAACTGGGCATCCTGCGCTTGTCCGTGGACGGTCAGGGCGTGGGGGACTATCCCCTGCTATCCCTGGAGGACATCGAGGTCGCCGGCATCCTGGGCCGGGGCTGGGACAACATCCTGTTGATGTTCAAGTAAGCGGTAGACGATCGGCGCCGGGCGACCGGCGGAAACACCGCCTAGACTGGAACTGCCCCCTCGTCCACCGCACACGGCCTGCCAATGTCCTGCATCGTCCACCTCAACGGCCAGTTTCTTCCGCTGGAGGAAGCACGCATCCCGGTCATGGACCGGGGCTTCCTGTTCGGCGACGGGGTCTACGAGGTCATCCCGGTCTACGACCGCCAGCCATTCCGCCTGGAAGAGCACCTGTCCCGCCTGCAAGACAGCCTGGACGGCATCCGCCTGGCCAACCCCCACAGCGTCGCCGGGTGGCGCGGGTTGATCGAGCGCATCGTGCGGGACGCGGAATGGGAAGACGTGGGCGTCTACCTCCAGGTCACCCGCGGCCCCGGTCCACGCGACCACGCCTTCCCCAAGGCAATCCGGCCCACCGTCTTCCTCATGCCCCTGGAACTCACCGCGCCGGCGCCGACCCTGGTAGAAAACGGCATCGCCGCCATCACCGCCGAGGACACCCGCTGGTCCCGCTGCGACCTGAAAACCACCTCCCTGTTGGCCAACGTGCTGCTGCGCCAGCTCTCCGTGGATGCCGGCTGCGCGGAAACCATCCTGGTCCGGGACGGCCAACTGATGGAAGGCGCTTCCAGCAGCGTGTTCCTTGTGCGGGACGGCGTCATCCTGGCGCCGCCCAAGACCCGCCTCATCCTGCCCGGCATCACCTATGACGTCGTTCTGGAGCTGGCCGAGCGGGAAGGACTGCCTCACCAGGTTCGCCCCCTCGCCGAAACCGAACTTCGCGCGGCCGACGAAATCTGGCTCACCTCCTCCACCAAAGAAATCCTCGCCGTCGCCACCCTGGACGGCCAGCCGGTCGGTAACGGCCGGCGGCCCGGCGCCCTATACCGCCGCATGCTCAGCCTCTACCAGGGTTACAAGCATGCCGTCATGCGAGGAAAGGCCGCCCAATGAACCCAGACCGCCAGGAAGACACCCTGCTCGAATTCCCCTGCGACTTCCCCATCAAGATCATGGGCACCCGGACCGACGAGTTCGTCCAGCACATGGTGGACATCGTCTTGCGCCATGCCCCGGATTTCAACGCCGATAGCGTGGAAATGCGAACATCTTCCTCGGGCAAATATCTCTCTCTGACCTGCACCATCCGGGCGACCTCAAAACCCCAGTTGGATGAGCTTTATCAGGCGTTGTCGGGACATCCGCTGGTCAAAGTGGTGCTGTGAGCCCCCTTTTTGGCACGCAACCCCGATGACCATCCTGGGTCACGTGCCCATTTCAGACGGAATATCCCAACTAGAGCCTTGCCTGCGTGACCCTTAACACCAATTCGGCTTTGTTGTTGACGGCAAGCTTGCGATAGCAGTGAGCCAGGTGGTTGCGCACTGTTGCGGGGGAGATCGTCAGCGCCGTGGCGATGTCGACATGAGTTTCTCCGCGTGCATAGCGCTGGGCGATTTCGCGTTCTCGCGGGGACAAGTTGTCGAACACATTCGCCGCCTTCACTTCCAAATATCGAAAAGCGCCTTTGGCTGTGATAACAATCTTGATCCCGACCGAAGTGAACGGCGTCCCCTTACGAACTGGCTCCAACAGCGCATCCGGCAGACGACTGCCTTGCCAGCCCGCCCAGTATTCTCTCAGGCTGTGAATGAAGCCTGCGGTCGCCTCACGCAGGAATCCACGCTCATCCACTACCGCCCATTGTTGGTTCCATTCGCGTGCCTCACCCAGTACCTCGCGCAGCCGTACCACTCGATGCGCCTGAGCCAGGTGGGGCATCAACAACTCCTTGGTCTGGCGCTCCGTTTCGGTAAAAGGCTGCTTGGAATCGTGCCGCCACAGCGTGAGGAATTCATACAGGGAAGATACCGGCTCCACCAACAGCGTGCCGAGTGACCATTCGATTCGATAGCGTTTGCCCACTTGACGATACAGTTCCGTACGAACGAACTTGGCGCGAGTCGTCAGGTCGGCCATGTTGATCGTTACGCCAGGATGTGCAATCAAAGCGGCACGGAAAAAATCCTGATTCATATACGGGGGATAGATTTCCAGAATCGACTTCTCGCAATTGTGGATATGAATCCGGTGTATTTCCGGCGGCTCGGACGCGGCATTTCCCCACCATGCGGAATCAAACGGAATCAATGCCTTGATTTCCTCCAGCGCCCAAGATTGGAATCCATCGTAGGCCAGTTCTTGTCCGGCCCGGTGGATAGCCAGAATAAGCGCGTTCAGACCGCGCACATTCACATCCGGAATTGGAGCCTGTGCCATGTTTAGTCGCTGTGGAGAACAAAGAAGCAGGCTGGGAGATTAGGCCGGGAAAATGAAAAAACCTAGCCATATGACCTGCATGGTGCAAATGCATCAGCCAGGCGCTTTACAGGCCAGTCCGGAGCGGAGCCGTGATCGAGCTTGAAGAGCAATGGCACAACACTTGGGAAATATTCCAATTCATTGATTCAAATAATAATTACTGTCCATTCATTGCCGACAGCCATCACCATGGCTCGAAGCTTGCTTCGACATCACGGTAGCTTGTGTCGACAAATCCCGCCGGCTCATGCCATCAGAAAATCACGCTTTGCCTTGGAGAGAAGACCATGCACCGCAAACCTTTATTGCTGTCGATATTTCTGGGGATAGGCCTGGTTCCTGTGGTGAGCGCCGCGCAGGGGGTGAACTTGACGTCCGGCTTTACCGATTTCACGACTTGGAATCTGTATGGCTCGGCGACAGCGAGTAATTTCACACCGGGCAACGGTTTCACTTATAGCGAATTGCGCCTGACGTATCCAGGCGTCGCGGGCAGCGCAGGTGCTGGATTCGCACCCGATTCCCTTACGCTGGATTTCAATCAGGCTTTCAGCTTCGACTTCAATTTCTTTATCCCCGCTGGAACTGTTTTGCGCGGCGATGGCATGACCTTTACTTTGACGGACACGCCCGGGCTTGGCGGAGCCGGTTCAGGACTGGGATACGAGGGCTTTACAGGGGCAAGTATCGCCTTTGCCATTGATACGTTCCACTTTGAAGGCGAGCCCGTCTCTCCTAGCCTCCAGATTCTGCAATCGGGGTCGACGACGCCCCTGGCCTATACGGAAACAGGCTTGGGAGACGACGTTCGGGATGCGGCCTGGCAATGGCGCGCCACGGTCGACTTCACCCCGTCCGGGAACGATGACGAGATGGGCACATTGACGGGTTCCATCACAAGGCCCGATTTCGGAACGTTTTCCGTTTCCGCCAATGTCAACCTGAGTGGGCTTGGGCATACCGTTTACTACGGATTCACCGCCTCCAACGGATTGGCCGACGATGGGCATTTCGTCACCTCCGCTGTGCCCGTGCCGGAACCCGAAACCTGGGCCATGCTGCTTGCCGGACTGGGATTGGTGGGCGTTTCCACGCGTCGAGCGCGCCATGACATTCTCAAATGATCAACCCTGAAGGAGAACCCAGATGAAAATGATGCCTCTGTTGCTGGGATGCGTGTTCTCGCTGTCGGCGCATGCCGCGACGCTTGTCCCTGGTTCGGCGAACCCATGGCTGGCGGGGATGCCGGGTGGATCGCCCGCAGCCTTTGGCGATGCCGCACCGGCCCAATCGCCGATTCTGGTGACGGAAATATCGATTTCCGCGGGTATGGCGCTGACATTTTCCGCAACGGGCTCCGTGGGGTACGGTGGGGGAGAGACCTACAATCCGCGTGGCGATACCGGAAATCTTGCCAATACCTCGTTCGGGTTCATCTCCCATCTGGCCCTGCTCGGCCTCACGGGAGAGGAAAACGGCATCAGCAATTTGAACGCGCCTTTGTCCGCGCTGGTCGGTGTGTTTTTGGACAATAGCCAGCCGGATGGCTCGGCAGCGCCCGCAATGCTCGACTTCGGACCTGGAGGCAATGTTACGGATGGGATCGATTACCTGACCATTTCACCCTTGCTCAAGCAGGTTTTCTATATCGGCAACGGCCTGACCAGTGACAGCCTGCCACAGAATGTGATCGTTCCCATTGGGGCGACACGCTTGTACCTGGGCACGATGGATGGCTTTGGCTGGGACGGCAATACGGGGGAATTTTCCGTGACTGTCTCCGCCGTTCCCGAACCGGAAACCTACACGATGCTCCTGGCTGGGTTGGGTCTGGTCGCATTTGCCGTTCGAGGGACACAATCGAAAGGCGTCGACCAACGATAGAAACAGTTTCTATCGCGCTCAATCCGGTTTTTTCAGGTCTGTAGCCGCTGAGTTTCGATTTTCATCATGTTTCGCTGTAACCCTGACTCTCGGTTGCGTGGCCGAGGGACCATGTAGGGACTCGGAGTCGCTTTCCCCTCGGTTCGAGCGGCAAAACGACTCTCCGGCAAGTCGAAGTTTGGGAAATACCGGCCACCGCGAAACCTCTGCGGCCATGCCAGGCGTATACCGGATTCCATTGCATCCGGGGTCGATGCCGCTGCGCCCTCACCCTCTGGCTATGGCATGCCACAATCCAGTCATGTCCGACCACCCCATC
>CAZEOR010000083.1:0-9247 GCA_964513695.1 uncultured Thiobacillus sp. | reverse complement strand
GCCCGTATAGTTGCCTTGCCCGTCTTGTTGAAAACCATCGCTCAAGGACGAACCCAAAGGCGCATTGCCATCCTGGGTCAATACAGCGCGGTAACTGCCTGCGTCGAGGATGCCATTCCAGACCACATCCCAGCAGAAACCGGTTGTCGCATCCGGATTGCCTGCACCGCAGCCAGCCGCACCTGCCTGGGCAAGTCCGATGAGTTGTTCGTTCATGTCGAACAGGGAAAGGACGGGAGCAAATCCGCCTGCCGCGATGGACTCACCGGCGCCATTGATTCCGCCACCGAAGGACCAGGTCTGCATGGTCACATTAGCGGCCGTGGCGAGGGTGAAAGCGATGAGCGTTCGATCATCGTCATGCGAAAACACACCGGTGTATGACTGGGTGGCGGCGTGGGCGGAACCCAGGGTCATCACCAAGCCCCAAGTCGACAATAGCCTGGGAAACAAGGCACCCGCAGCAGAAGGTGAGTATGGCGCGGATTGTTTATTCATCTTTACCTCCCAAGCGGCAATCGACGATAGTGAAGCAAGCAACAATTATTCCCTGCAAGTACTTAATCATGAAATCAAGCGATTGCAGAATGCTGAATAAAAAATCCCGATCAAACTGTAAGAAAATCCGACATATTCAGCATGAATTTTCGCATGCCACAGCTTCCTCGTCAGTGCAGTGGCGCCCAATGCAGTAGCGCCTCTCATCCCAAAGGCTCCCCGGATCATGGCAACCGCATGGCGGAAACTCGATCCGGCCTGAATCATTCTGCTGAAACTCGAGTTGGATCCATGTTTCTGTGTCTGGCCCTGGGTTTCATTTACGGGATGAGCGGTTTGAAGGGCGCTCGTTCGTTCAGTTCGTCAATGTACCCAGCCATGCTGCCGGCTTCACGCTTCAGATAGTCTTCCACGGCACGGGAGAATTCCGGGTGGGCCAGCCAGTGGGCCGACCAGGTGGTGACAGGAAGAAAACCCCTTGCCAGCTTGTGTTCACCCTGGGCGCCGCCCTCAAAGCTGGCGATCTGTTGTTCGATACAAAACTCGATGGCCTGGTAGTAGCAAGTTTCGAAATGAAGTCCGGAATGGTATTCCAGAGTTCCCCAGGCTCGGCCATATAGGGCTTGTTCGTCATACAGATTCCACGCGCTGGCGATGGGCCGGCCATCCCGATAAGCCATGATGAGCAGCAAGTTTTCCGGCATGGTGGTGCCGATGCGCAGAAAGAAATCCAGATTCAGGGCCTGGGGAGAGTTGAATTGCTGGTGTGTGCGGGCATAGCAGGCCATGAAGTGATGCCAGTGTTCGGCTGTGATCTGATTGCCGCGACAACGCTCGAAGCGGATGCCGGCCTCGGCGACCTTGCGCCGCTCCTGCTGGATCTTCTTGCGCTTGTCCCGGCGCAGGTGGGCCAGGTAGTCAGCAAAATCCGCATAGCCCGGATTGTGCCAATGGAACTGCACTCCTTGGCGTAACAACAGGCCGTGTGCCGCCATCTCTTGCGCTTGAGATTCCACAGGAAACAGGCAATGCAAAGAGGAAGCCCCGGTTTCCCTGGCAAGAGCCAGGGCGCGGTGAAGGAGCTCGGCGCGGATCTCGGAAGCCCCGGCCAGCAGCCGAACCCCGGCCACGGGCGAGAACGGCACGGCGGACACCAGTTTGGGGTAGTAGCTCAGTCCATGGCGCTGATAGGCATCAGCCCAGGCCCAGTCGAACACGAATTCTCCCCAGGAGTGGCTTTTGAGATACAGCGGCATGGCACCGACCAGCCGGTCGCCAATCCAGAGCGTCAGGAATTGCGTTCGCCACCCCATCTCCCGGCCGGCGCAGCCGCTATCCTGGAGCGCACAGAGGAAAGCATGGCGGAGGAAGGGATTGGCGCCGCCGGCGGTGGCCACCAGCGCATCCCATTGCATCGCGGGTATGGACGCGATGGACTCGACAATGCGGGTGATCAAGAAAGATTGAGGGCGGATTCGCGCCGCCAGACCAGGGTGTGGTTGTCGCGGGGCATGTCCACATCCTTGAGGAGCGTCATGCCCTGGGCTTTGGCAAGCTGGTCGAGAGCCTCGAAATCCCGCACACCGCTGCCGGGATCCCGGTTCTTGAGCCAGACATCGAAGCGCGCATTGCTTTCGGCGGTGTATTGGCCACCGTAGTTGAACGGGCCATACAGACAGAGCAGGCCGCCCGCCTTTAGTACCCGGCCGATGCCGGCGAACATGCGCTCGACTTCCGGCCAGGAAACGATGTGAACGGTGTTGGCGTTGAAGATGGCGTCCATGGGAGGCACGGGCCATGCGGGATCATTCACGTCAATGGCAAGCGGCGGCAGCACATTGGACAAGCCTGCCTCATCCAGCCAGACCTGGATACCTGGATGGTGCCTGGGCAGTTCGCTGGTCTGCCAGATCAGGTGGGGCAGCGCCCGCCCGAAATGAACGGCATGCTGGCCGGTGCCGCTGGCAATTTCCAGCACATGGTGACGGTCGGCAAACACCTCTGCCAGCACGGCAAGGATGGCTTCCTGATTCTGGGCACAGGATTCAGCAAAAGGTTTTTCTTTCATATCAGCCCGTAAAAGCCCCATCAGAGGCCAGATAGTCCAGCTCCTCCGGCGTACTTTCCCGGCCGAGGATGGCGTTGCGGTGGGGAAAACGGCCGAAGCGGCGGATGATCTCCCGGTGGTGTTCGGGCCAGCGGCTGTCCAAACCCGCTTCCCGGAACAACCTGACTGACAGATCCTGGTCGTCCAGGTTTTCGCTATGCATGAGAGGCATGAAGAGGAATAGCCGCCGCTCTTCAGGCAACCCGGTGTGGAAACCTTCGGCCACAGCCTGCTTGGCCACCGCCACGGCCTTCTGTTCGGTGGAAAACGAAGCTGGTTTGCCCCGATACATGTTCAGGGGAAACTGGTCCAGGACGACAACCAGGGCCAGCGCCCCTTCCGGGGTTTCCGCCCAAACGTCGAGTGCTCCGGCCGCTGCCCGGTACCAGATGCCCTCGAAACGGTTTTGAATTTCCACGTCCAGGGCGGGGGTGGAGGAAAACCAATGCTTGTTCACACGGGGTGAGAACCAGAAGCCGAGGATTTCTTGTCTATCGCTCATGTATGCCCTTCTCCCAAGTGCTGGCCAATCCATTTCAACCTGGAGGCAGTTTGGACAGCATGTAATCCACGGCCGTTTTCACTTCCATGTCGCTCAACTCCGGATTGCCGCCACGCGGCGGCATGGTGCCGTGTTCGCCAGCAAAACCCTTCAGGGCGTGTTGGAGAAGTTTGTCGGGCCCCTGGCTGACCCGCTTCTTCCATTGTTCCCGGTCACCCAGCTTGGGCGCCCCGGCCACTCCCATACCATGACAGGCATGGCAGACCTGTTTGAAGACCCGTTCACCTGTGGCCAGATCCTGCGGAGTTTGAGAAGGAGGTGTTACCTCCTGGCCGCAGGCCGACAGCACCAAGGACAGTAATAACAAGGAAAGACGATCATTCATGGTGACCTCCGTATATCCGGTGAGATCACTGGGTCGCTTCAACCCAGATGGCATACCCGATTGATTTTATCAAGTATATCGTTTTTCCAGTGTAGAACGGCCCGAGCGAAAGGCCAGCCGATCAGGGATCAGGCGGTATTGACGAGGCGGGGCTCGGGCAAGGCCACCTTTAGCCCTTCACTGTCCAGACAGACAAAAGTGACGTGGGTGGAGAACACGGACTCTTCCGCGCCGGTGGCCAGATCGTCGGCATAGACCTTCACGGTGTACTGGACCGAGGTGTCCCCCACTTTCGAACGGCGCGACTTGAAACGCAGCACCGTGCCCTGGCGCACACTTCTGCGGAACTCCACCTTGTCCATGGCCACGGTGACGAACTGACAGCCGGGGTAGTCCCGGCTGGCGGCGATCCAGGAGATTTCGTCCACCCACTTGAGCAGGAAGCCACCGAACAGGTAGCCGTAGTGGTTGAGGTGTTCCGGCCGGACGACCTTATAGCTTTCCATTCGAGTTTCCCATCGAGCGATGGCGGATTATTCGCGCTGGATTGCCCTGGATCAAATCTGCCGCACTGCAAAAATCAGAAGATAGTTCTATCCTGATATCTTCGTTGCCCTGATTCTGACCATCATGACCGGACACGCCAACGTCGGCTGGATCGACACCCTCGTCATCCTGATCTATCTCCTGGCCACTGGCTATCTGGGGTATCTGGGCTGGAAGGGCACCCGCACCGCCTCGGATTTCCTGCTGGCCGGGCGCGGCGCCCACCCGGTGATCATGGCGATCTCCTACGGCGCAACCTTCATCTCCACCTCGGCCATTGTCGGTTTCGGCGGCGTCGCCGGCCTGTTCGGCATGAGCCTGTTGTGGCTCACCTTCCTCAATATCGGCGTCGGCATTTTTATCGCCTTCGCGGTACTGGGGGAACCCACCCGCCGCATTGGCCATCATCTGGGCGCCCATACCTTCCCGGAACTGCTGGGTCTGCGCTATCAGAGCAAGGGCATCCAGGTATTCGCCGGTGGTCTGATCTTCCTGTTCATGCCCTTGTACATCGCGGCGGTGATGACCGGCGGCAGCGTATTCGCCGCCAGCCAGTTCGGCGTGGAGTTCGAGGTGGCCCTGTTGATCTTCAGCCTGGTGACAGCAGCCTACGTGATCCCTGGCGGCTTGAAGGCGGTGATGTACACCGACACCCTGCAAGGCCTGGTCATGATCTTCGGCATGCTGTTCTTGCTCTGGTTCACCTACGACAGTCTGGGCGGCGTCACCCAGGCCCACCAGACCCTGACCGGTATGGCCGACATGGTGCCGGGGCCGCTCAAGGAGATGGGCCACAAGGGCTGGACCGCCATGCCAGAGTTCGGCTGGGGCGCGAAGAATTACGAACTGTGGTGGACCGTAGTCACCGCCATCATCCTGGGCGTGGGCATCGGCGTGCTGGCCCAGCCCCAACTGATCGTCCGCTTCATGACCGTGCGCAGCCGGCGCGAACTGGACCGGGCCGTGCCCACCGGCGCCCTGTTCATCATCCTGATGACCGGCACCCCTTTCATCGTCGGCAGCCTGTCCAACGTCTGGTTCGCCCAGAACGGCCCCCTGCTCAGCGGCAAGGTGGTCAAGATGATCAGCGCGGAACAGAACCGGGCCGTGGTGCAGATCATGAAGGAGGCCAGCCCGGGCCGGTGGCAGCCGGTCATCAACGCGAAGACCGGCAAGCCGTCCATGGCGCCCCTCATCGTCGCCGAGCGCCAGCCCGCCGTGGATATCCAGGGCCAGCCTTTCGAGCGGGTCGGCGGCCGTTCCATCGCGGTGGTCTACGCCAAGGGACAGGCCGACCAGATCATCCCCAACTACATCACCATGGCCCTGCCGCGCTGGTTCGGCTTGCTGTTCTTCCTGACCCTGCTGTCAGCGGCCATGAGCACCATGTCCAGCCAGTTCCACACCCTCGGCACCGCCGCCGGACGCGACCTTTGGGAACAACTCATCGGCAAGTCCGCGGACGGGCAGCCCAGCCTGCTGGTGATGCGCCTGGCCATCGTCGTCGGCCTGCTGGTCTCGGTGACCCTGGCCTACACGGTGCGCGACGAGTATGTCATCGCCCGCTTCACCGCCATCTTCTTCGGCCTGTGCGCCGCCACCTTCATGCCGGCCTACATCGGCGGCCTGTTCAGCAAGCGTATCACCCGCGCCGGGGCACTCGCTTCGATGCTGGTAGGCCTGTTCACTTCCCTGTTCTGGCTGCTGTTCATCAAGGCCAAGGAGGCAGGGGCCATCGGCCTGGTGAAGTGGGTCACCGGCGGCAAGAGCAGCCTGGTGGAGGACGCGCTGAACTGGCCCTCCGTCGATCCCATCATCGTCGCGCTGCCCCTGTCCATCCTGACCATCATCGTGGTCAGCGCCCTGACCCGGGCGCCGGATGCCGCGCACCTGGAGCGCTGTTTCCCGGAACAGCGCGCCTGAATCGAGAGGACTGACCATGCTTGGAATCGACGATCCCATGATCTGGCTGGCCTATGCCGGCTGTGTGCTGGTTACGCTGTTGAGCGTGGCCTACGGCCTGGTGCGCCGCAATCGCGCACCGGACAAACTGACACGGGAAGACCGGGCCTGGGCCAAAGCGGAAAAGAAAGTGGAAGATGAACTCTGAATACAAATCCCTGCTCGTCGCGCTGTTCCTGCTACCCATGCCCGTTCTGGGCGCCGATCCACCCCCGGCCTGGAGCGGCGGCCTTGATCTGCGCCTGCGCGAGGTGGGCATCAACAACGCCAATGCCTTACAGGAATCAAGCGCCAGTGCGGAACGCCATTTCCAGCGCTACCGCCTGCGCGCCTGGGGTCAGGCCCAACCCAGCGATACCCTCAGCGCCAATGCCCGCCTGATGTGGGAGGGCCGCCATTACAACGAGCCCGATTCGGCTGCCGCCGGATTCGAGACCTGGTATAGCGGCGCGGTGATGTTCGACAACTTGTTCGTGCAAGCTGACAAGCCAGGCGGCCTGCCATTGAAAGTGAAGCTGGGCCGTCAGGACATCGTGCTGGGCAACGGCTGGCTGATGCTGGACGGCACCCCTCTGGACGGCTCCCGCACGATTTACCTGGATGCCCTGCGCGCCACCTGGAGCAGCGGCGTCAATACCCTCGACACCATCCTGATCCGGCAAAACCCGCGCACCAGTCTGACTCTCGACGGCAAGGTGGAGGACCAGACCGAGCAGAACGAGAAGGGCCTGGTTCTGTACCTGCGGCACAAATACAGCGCGGATACCGACCTGGATGCCTACTACTTCCGCAAGAACAATGCCTTCGCCTCGGGCACCCTCCTCGGCGGCAGCCGGCGGAGCAACAACGGCTTCACCATTCCCGTCGCGGTGGACGCCTCCGACATCGGCCACGTCAACGCCATCGGTGGCCGCATCGAAAGTCAGTATTCGCCCACCTGGAAGCTGCGCGCGGAAGCCGCGGCCGAATGGGGCCGGCGCAACGGCGCCGACATGCGCGGTTTCGGCTTCAACGGCCGTGCCACCCACACCCTGGGCGGCGCCTGGAACAACCGGGTCAACCTGGGCTACGAGTTCCTCTCCGGCGACGACCGCAACACTGCCCGCAACGAGGCATTCGATCCCCTATGGGGCCGTTGGCCCCAATGGAGCGAGTTGTATGGTCCATATAGTTATGGCGCGGAAACCCGCACAGGAGAGACGACCAATCTGCACCGTTTTAACCTGGGCTGGGTTGCCCAGGTCCACCCCAAGGCCGAGTTGAGTCTGGACTACCACGCCCTGTTCGCAGACGAGAACAAGTCCACGTGTGGCGGCGCCAGTGGCTTCAGTTGCAGCGACAAGTTCCGCGGCAACCTGTTCTCGGCCTGGTTGCGGGTCAAGTACGACAAACACATCTCCGGCCACCTGCTGGCCGAATACTTCCAGACCGGCAATTACTACGTAGCCCCCAAGGGTGACAATGCCTACTTCCTGCGCGCCGAATTGAACCTGACCTACTGACCGACCTCGCTCCCATGAACCAAGAACGCCAGCTCCTCAACGGCGACGAAGCCGTCGCCCTCGCCGCCCTGCACGCCGGCGTTGCCCTGGGCACCGGCTACCCCGGCACACCCTCCACGGAAATTCTGGAAACCCTTGATCATTTTGGCGGCCGCGCCCAGTGGTCGCCCAACGAAAAGGTGGCCCTGGAAGTCGGCCTGGGCGTGGCCTTCGCCGGCGGCCGCGCCCTGGTGACCATGAAGCACGTGGGCCTCAACGTGGCCGCCGATCCGCTGTTCACCGCCACCTACACCGACGTGGAGGGCGGCCTGGTCATCGTCTCCGCCGATGATCCCGGCATGGCCTCCAGCCAGAACGAGCAGGACAACCGCCACTATGCCCGCGCCGCCGTCGCGCCCATGCTGGAGCCCTGCGACTCCCAGGAAGCCTATGACTTCACCCTGGCCGCCTTCGAAATCTCCGAGCGCTGGAAAATTCCGGTGATACTGCGCCTGACCACGCGTGTGTGCCATTCCAAGACCCTGGTGCGGGCACGTACCGATGTCTCGCCAGCGCCGGTAGCAGGCTTCCGGCGCGATGTGCCGGCCCGGGTCATGATTCCCGCCTACGCCAAGCCTGCCCACCACCGGCTGCGCGCCAAGATGGAAGAAATCGCCGCCTGGAACGAGGCCCGGGGCTTCAACCGCATCCTGCCGGGTTCCCGCCAGTTGGGTATCGTCAGCAGCGGCATCGCCGCCGTCCACGCCATGGAAGCCGCGCCGGAAGCCAGCCATCTGGTCATCGGCATGACCTGGCCGCTGCCCCTGGAAACCATCCGCCAGTTTGCCGCCAGCGTGGACCGTCTGCTGGTGATCGAGGAGGGCGATCCCATCCTGTTCGACGCCCTGCGCGCCGCCGGCATTCCGGCGCAAGGCAAGCCGGAGATGTATCGCTTCGGTGAACTCAACGTGCCCCGGGTACGCCGCATCCTGGCCGGCGACACCAGCCCGGAAGCGCCGCCGCCCAAGGGCAAGCCGCCGGAACTGTGCCAGGGTTGCTCGCACCGGGATGTGTTCGAGGTGCTGCGCGACATGGACTGCATCGTCTCCGGCGACATCGGCTGCTACACCCTGGGCGTGCTGCCACCCTTCTCGGCCATGGACACCTGCGTCTGCATGGGCGCCTCCATCGGCGTCGGGCTGGGCATGCGCCACACCCTGCCGCCCGAGCAGGCGAAGCGGGTTGTCAGCGTCATCGGCGATTCCACCTTCGTCCATTCCGGCATCACCGGCCTGGCCGAGATGGTCTACAACCCGCCCAAGACCGGCCACGTGGTGGTGATCCTGGACAACGGCACCACCGCCATGACCGGCCAGCAGGAGCATCCGGGCACCGGCCGCAGCCTGAACCACGACCCCACCGGCAAGATCGACTTCGAGGCCCTGGGCCGGGCAATGGGCATCCAGAACGTGCGTTCCCTCAACCGCTTCACCGACGGCCATCTGCTGGAGGATCTGCTGAAGGAGTTGCTGGCCAAGCCGGAAACCTCGCTGGTGGTGGTACGCCAGCCCTGCGTGCTGGCGGCGCCGAAGATCCGCTTCTACGAGAAGGCGGCCCTGGAAAAGATGGGCCACGCGTGCGCGGCCATGCCGGCGGAGTGAACAATCTCCCCTCCCCCACCGGGGGAGGGGCTGGGGGAGAGGGAACCCGGCGCGGTGTAGATCGGAAGAGCACACGTCTGAACTCCAGTCACGAACGCTTATCTC
>CAZEOR010000082.1:0-9266 GCA_964513695.1 uncultured Thiobacillus sp. | reverse complement strand
ACTTGCTTTCTATCAAAAAGAAACTCAACGCTTGCTTGCCAGTCGCATCCAGGTACTCACAACCGTGTCCGGGTTGAGGGACATGGAGTCGATGCCCTGTTCCACCAGCCAGTCGGCCAGATCCGGGTGATCCGATGGCCCCTGGCCGCAGATGCCGACGTACTTGCCATTGCGTTTGCAGGCGGCGATGGCTTCGGCAAGCAGCTTTTTCACTGCCGGGTTGCGCTCGTCGAATGACGCCGCCACCAGACTGGAATCCCGGTCCACGCCCAGCGTTAGCTGGGTAAGGTCGTTGGAACCGATGGAGAAGCCGTCGAAACGCTTGAGGAAATCGTCGGCCAACAACACGTTGGCGGGGATCTCGCACATCATCACCACTTTAAGGCCGTCCTTGCCACGCTCCAGACCGTTTTCCGCCAGCACGCCCAAGGCGGCATCGGCGTCGAACAAGGTACGCACGAACGGCAGCATGATCTCCACGTTGGTAAGGCCCATGTCGTCCCGCACGCGGCTGATGGCACGACATTCGAGCTGGAAGGCGCGCCGGAACATGGGGCTGGCATAGCGGCCGGCGCCACGGAAGCCGAGCATGGGGTTCTCTTCATGGGGTTCGTACTGGGGGCCGCCGATCAGGTTGGCGTACTCGTTCGACTTGAAGTCGGACATGCGCACGATGACCCGCTTCGGCCAGAAAGCACAGGCGATGGTCGCGATGCCTTCCACCAGCTTCTCCACATAAAAGGTAACCGGATCGCCGTAACCGTGGATCTTGTTGTCGATGGCGGATTTCACATCCTCCGGCATCTTGCGGTATTCAAGAGCAGCGTTTGGATGGATACCGATGGCGTTGTTGATGATGAACTCCAGCCTGGCCAGACCGACCCCGTCATGGGGCAGCGTGGCAAAGTGGAAGGCTTGTTCCGGATTGCCCACGTTCATCATGATCTTGCAAGGAATGTCGGGCATGGCCTGCATGACCATCTCGGTCTTCTCGAACTTGAGCAGACCTTCGTAAACATAGCCATCCTCGCCCTCCGCGCAGGACACGGTGACGAGTTGACCATCCTTGACGGTCTTGGTGGCATTGCCTGCTCCCACCACTGCCGGCACACCCATTTCGCGGGCGATGATGGCCGCGTGGCAAGTGCGCCCCCCCCGGTTCGTGACGATGGCGGAAGCGCGCTTCATGACCGGTTCCCAGTCCGGGTCGGTCATATCGGCGATGAGAACATCGCCGGGCTGGACCTGGTGCATCTGGTCGATGGATTTGATGACCCGAGCGGTACCTTGGCCGATCTTGCTGCCAATGGCGCGGCCGACGGTGATGACTGGGCCCTTCTCCAGCATTTTGTAACGGGTCTGGACATTGCCGGAGCGTGACTTAACGGTTTCTGGACGGGCTTGCAGGATATAGAGCTTGCCATCCAGGCCGTCACGTCCCCACTCGATGTCCATCGGGCGTCCATAGTGGGCCTCGATGATCATGGCGTAGCGGGTCAGTTCCAGCAGTTCGTCATCTTCCAGTGCGAAACGATGGCGCAGACCATGGGGCACTTCTTCCACAAAAGTGGAACGCTCTGCGACGGATTCGCTGGCGAACACCATTCGAGTCGCCTTCTCGCCAAGCTTCTTGCGCACGATGGCACGCTTGCCCTCAGCCATCTTCGGCTTGTGAACGTAGTACTCGTCGGGGTTGACGGAACCCTGCACCACCGTTTCACCCAGGCCATAGGCGGCATTGATGAAAACCACATCACGGAAGCCGGATTCTGTATCCAGGGTGAACATGACGCCCGCCACGCCCAGATCGGATCGAACCATGCGCTGGATACCGGCGGACAAAGCCACGACAGCATGTTCGAAACCGTTATGGACCCGATAGGCGATGGCCCGGTCGTTATAGAGGGACGCAAAGCAACGGCGTACCGCGTCGATCAGATTATCAGCCCCCTGGATGTTCAGGTAAGTTTCCTGCTGGCCGGCGAAAGAAGCATCGGGAAGATCTTCCGCTGTGGCAGAGGAACGCACAGCGAATTGCAGGTCTTCCTCGGCTTCGGCACACATCAAACGGTGCTCGTGGCGGATGCCTTGTTCCAGCCCCGGGGGGAGCGGCGCTTCCATCATCCAGCCGCGTATTTCACGACCGGCCTCGGCCAGAGCCTGGGTGTCTTCCACATTGAGGGTTTGCAGCTTGGTGGCAATCCGATCGGCAAGTCCGTTGTTTGACAAAAACTCACGGAAGGCATCGGCCGTGGTGGCGAACCCGCCGGGGACGCGGACACCCTTGTCGGTGAGGTTGTGAATCATCTCTCCCAGAGAAGAATTCTTGCCACCAACCTTGTCCACGTCATGCATGGACAGTGTTTCAAAGCGCGCGATATAGTCCATTTCCATCCTCGAAAAAGTGACTTTGAAGCGTCGCTTCCTTCCCCCAATGACACCCGCGCGTCCGGTCTATTTCATTTCCGACCACACTGGCATCACCGCCGAGATCATCGGCAAGAGTCTCCTCTCCCAATTTCCCGACGAAGCGTTCGCGCCGGTAAGTTTACCCTTCGTCGACTCGATGGAAAAAGCGAATTTTGCAGCGCAACAAGTACGCGATGCCTGGCAGGCAGCCTCGATCAAACCCTTCGTTTTTTCCACCCTCACCGACCCGGGCGCGCGCGCGGCCCTGGATGCCTGTGGCGGCCTGGTCATGGACATCTATGGCCATTTCTTGAGCATGATGGTGGGCGAGATCGGCTATCCGCCCGAACCGCTGCGCGGCCGCTTCCACGGCATGGAAGATCCGAACTCCTATCGTTCCCGCATCGATGCGGTGAATTTCGCCCTGGCGGCGGATGACGGTCTGGGTCTGGAGAAATACGAACGGGCCGATTTGATCCTGGTGGGCGTTTCGCGCAGTGGAAAGACGCCAACTTCGCTGTATATGGCCATGCAATATGGCTTGTGCGTGGCCAACTATCCACTCACCCCGGAAAACTTCGAACAACCCGGCTTGCCCAAGATTCTCCAACCCTATCGAGCCAAATTGCGCGGCCTCACACTGGCGCCGGAGCGTCTGGTTCAGATTCGTTCGGAAAGACGGCCAAACAGCAAATACGCTTCTATGGAAAACTGCAAACTGGAACTAAGGCAGGCGGAACTGCTGATGCGCAGTGAGGGAATTCCCATCGTCGATTCCTCCCATCGCTCGGTGGAAGAAATCTCCGCGATGATCAAGCACTCCCTGCCCGGTGGATTGCCAAGGGTTCTTTGACCATTGTTTGGCGAACCCGCTCGAACAGGCAGACTGCCGCCGCAGTCGCAACATTGAGTGACTCAACCCGGCCGGGCATGGGAATGCTGAATGGCTGGGCAACGCTGCATAGTGGCTCGGACAGACCCGCCCCCTCATTACCGAAGGCGAATCCCACCGGGCCTCGCAAATCCAATTCGAACAAGGCCAGAGTGGCGCCAAGGCGGGCAGCATGGATCGGGCCATGGAAGTTACGGGCGAACGAGGGCAAATCGACTCCCTCGTGGATCTCCAGAAGGAAGTGGGCGCCCTGCCCGCCTCTCAGGCATTTAGGAGACCAGGCTTCGGCACAGCCTTTGGAAAGGCGGACCGAACCCACGCCGGAGGCGGCGGCAACCCGGAACAGAGCGCCAAGATTTCCCGGATCCTGGATGCTCTCAAGCAGGATGACGCACTCGAAGACTTGGGCTGACGGCGATGGTGTGTCAATTACAGAGAGCAGGCCAGCCGGTGAATCCACTGGCGACAAGGTGGAGAACAGGCGATCCGGTACGATTAGGCTGGGAACATCGGACAGCCTTTTTGACCAACCGCCCAAGGGACCGACAACTGCGCTTTCCGAGAAAACGAGTTTGACGATGCCCATATCGGCCGCCAGGGCGGCTTCAAGCAGGTGAGGACCATCCAGCACCGTTCTTCCAGTTTGGCGTCGAGCCTTACGGTCGCCGGCCAACGCCAGGATTTCCAGATAGTCCGGGTTTTCTCGAGATGTGATGGTTTTCAGCGACATTGACCGAGGGAGCCTTCTGCACACACATGGCCGTCTACCCAGGTCGCCTTGTCCAAATTCGCCGAATCCAGGCGGGTACCAGCTAAGAGGGCGTCTTTCAGGATCGCGTACTTCAGGTTGGCACCGGCCAGATCTGCCCCGCTTAAATCAACATTGGTCATTTCCGCTCCGTGCAGGTCGCTTCCGCTTAACTGGACATTGCGCAAGCTGGCTCCAGTCAACACTGCATAAGACAGGTCGGCGCCCCCCAGTTGCGCATCGTCGAGGCGGACTTTTTCCAGCCTTGCGTTTCGGGCGCGCAAACCTGCCTGATTCAAGCGCCGTTTATCACAATGGGACCAGTTGACACCATCTGAAGCCGGTAAAGCACAATTTGCCACCCTAGTGATGCCGGTCTGGATCGGTTTTTCCCGCTGCCCCCACCAAATTGCGATACCCACAACCATAAGTAGCAGGATGGCCAGCAAAGGAGAAACGTAGGATGTCCGCTTATGCTGCTCTGCATTCAACAGCGCTTCAGTTTTGATGTGGTCCTTGGTGATAGCCCGGCGGGTCTGACCATCCCGGACGGGATCGTGGCTCGGCGCATTCTCCACCCCACCTGAATCGCCCAGCCAGCGTTGGCGCGCCTTCTGGCGCTCCTCTCTCCAACCGGGAAATTCGGCATCCTTTCTATCCTGCAGGCTCGATCTCGCATCCGCAAACTGACCGCTTTCTGCGATCGTGAGCCAGTCGGTCTCATTGAGACTGATTTCCCAATCTGGCGTCACATCCCCCGAATTTAATAATTCAATGAGTTGGGGCGATGGAAAGGGTCCCAAGACCCGGTCGTTGTGCCGTAGATACCAAAGTGACTGAGCCATGCCCGTTTCATCCTGAAAGCCGGACTTGATTCTCCCTCACTGTCGATGCAAAAAAAAAGCCCGGTCGGGTGACCGGGCTAAATCCACCAAAGGAGGAGGATGGAGGAGACGACACTGATAACGCTTAGGGAGCTAAACGTTGGCATCAGCGTCATAAGAATTGTCTAATATAGTTATTTTCTATTCAATAAAAGCCGCTTGAGACTGAAGAGGAAATGCCTGCATTTGATCGTTATGTTGTTTACGTACTACATCGGGTTGGCTACCCTGTCGGGAAAGTTGGGAAACAAGAATGACTTCCGATCTGATTGCCGCCTTCAACGAATACTTCGAACTGGTCCATGCCGACACAGAGGCACTGCGCATGCAGGTCTATCTGCTTCGCTACCAGGTCTATGTGTTGGAAACAGGATTTGAAGAGGAAGCGGACTGCTTTAGCGGAAAGGATGAATCCGGACAGATCATTCACTGGGAGCAGGACGAATATGACGGCCGTTCCGATCACTATCTCCTGCGCCACCGTCGCACGGGTGTTTATGCCGCCACAGCACGCCTGATTCTCCCCAATGGTCAGGATATCCAGTCACCCTACCCCATCGAAGCACACTGTAGTCTCAATGAGCGTGTAAACGACTCCGGCATCAGAATGCGGCTGGGCGAGATCTCACGATTTGCCGTTTCGAAGGTATTCAAACGTCGTATCGGTGAATTGGGCAGCTTGGCCGGTGTTTCTCCCAACATCGAGATATATTTCGAAGAGGATGAACGCCGTGTCCTCCCGCATATTTCACTTGGTCTGTTCTCGGCAGTGATGCGTATGGTCAACACCCACGGAGTGACTCATTGTTACGCCGTCATGGAACCCGCGCTGTTGCGATTATTGGGACGGTTCGGGGTGATCTTCAATCGCATCGGACCCGATGTGGATTATCACGGTACGCGCGTTCCCTGCCTGGGAACCGTCGAAGAAGCGCTGCCGAGCATCAAGCTCGCGGCGCCTTCGGTCTGGGATCTGATAACCAATCGTGGAGAACTTCTGAAGAAAGTCGCCTGAACCTCTACACGTCTCCTCCTGAACCGCGCATCATTTCAAAATATTTCTTGTCGATTTCGTTCCTCCCTTTTTTCCAGACTGGATAGTCTTTCAATCATGACCAACCTTCCTCTAACCCAGATTCGGACCCTGGCACTCGTCGGCCATGGCGGCTCCGGAAAAACCTCCCTCATAGAAGCTTTGCTGGCTGCGGCAGGAGCGATTCCCGCAGCAGGTAGCGTCGAACGCGGTAGTACCGTGTGCGATTACGACCCGCTGGAGAAAGCTCATCTACATTCCGTCAAGCTGGCTGCCGCGCATCTCAATCATCAGGACGCCCTGATTCATATTCTTGACACTCCGGGTTATCCGGATTTCATGGGCCAAGCAATGTGTGCCCTGGATGCCGCCGATACCGCAGTCGTGGTAATCGATGCCAAGAAGGGTATCGAACTCACCGCCCATCGCATGATGCATTGGGCTCAGGCCCGCAAACTGTGCCGCATGATCGTGGTGAATAAGATTGATATACCTGAAGCTGACCTGTCCGCCCTGCTCGCCGATATTCAGAGTGCTTTTGGCCGCGAATGTCTACCGATCAACCTGCCGGCCGGACATGGCAGCCGGGTGACAGACTGCTTCTTTAACCCCGCAGGAGAGGCGGATTTCTCCAGTGTGGAGGAAGCCCACCGGGCACTAGTGGATCAGGTCGTGGAAGTGGACGAAGACCTGATGAGCATTTATCTGGAACAAGGCGAAGTCGCGCCTGAGCAGTTACACGCCCCCTTCGAAAAAGCCCTGCGTGACGGCCACCTGGTCCCTGTCTGCTTTGTCTCTGCGCAAAGCGGAACTGGCCTGCAGGCATTGCTGGACATTATGGTCAAGTTGCTGCCCAACCCCAGCGAAGCCAACCCCCCCTTGTTCTTCCAGGGTGAAGGTACGGAAGCCCAACCCCTGTTGTCCGAACCTGACCCATCCAAGCATGTGCTGGCCCATGTCTTCAAACTGGAGGTGGATTCCTATATTGGCCGTATCGCCACTTTCCGGGTCCATCAAGGCACCGTCAGCGAAGGCTCTCAACTCTATATCGGCGAACTGCGCAAGCCCTTCAAGGTCGCTCACCTGTTCCACCTTCAGGGCAAGACCCTGGTCCCGGTGGATGCCTGCGGCCCTGGCGATATCTGTGCCGTCACCAAGGTTGATGACATCACTTTCGACTCTGTACTCCATGATGCCCCTGAGGATGATCACATCCACATGAAGCCGCTGGAGTTTCCTCACGCGGTATTCGGCCTGGCAGTGCGGCCCAAGAAACAGTCTGACGCGGACAAGCTGGCGGACATCCTGCACCGTCTGGTAGCGGAAGATCCAGCGCTCCATGTGGATCATGACCCCAATACCCACGAAGCGGTCATACGCGGTCTGGGCGAAACCCACCTGAGCAGCGTCCTGGAAAAAATGCGCGAGCAGTTCCGCTTGGACGTGGACACCCATCCGCCCACCATCGCTTACAAGGAAACCATCACCCTGCTGGCCGAAGGTCATCACCGTCACAAGAAACAAACAGGTGGCGCCGGACAGTTTGGCGAGGTGTTCCTGCGCATCGAGCCAATGGAACGAGGTGCAGGCTTTGCATTCGTGGATGCAGTGAAGGGCGGGGTCATCCCCAACACCTTCATCCCGGCC
This sequence comes from uncultured Thiobacillus sp., assembly GCA_964513695.1. Classification (GTDB taxonomy): domain Bacteria; phylum Pseudomonadota; class Gammaproteobacteria; order Burkholderiales; family Thiobacillaceae; genus PFJX01. Next base: position 1,653 of record CAZEOR010000082.1, on the reverse strand, counting down.
GTGGAAAAAGGTGTTCGTCAGGCCATGGCTTCTGGCAGTGTGGCCGGTTTTCCCATGCAGGACATCAAGGTCACCGTTTACGACGGCAAAAACCACCCTGTGGATGGCAAGGAAATCGCCTTTGTCACTGCTGGCAAGAAAGCCTTCCTGGACGCCGCTTCCAAAGCCAAGCCCATCGTTCTGGAACCCATTGTGAATGTGGAACTGACCACGCCGGACACCGCTGTTGGCGATGTCAGCGGCGACCTGTCATCCCGGCGCGGGCAGATCACCGGCCACGTCACCGGGCGCGGCGGCATGATCAGCGTAGTGGGTCAGGTACCCCTGGCAGAGTTGGACAGCTTCCAGTCCAGGGTCAAGTCACTCACGGGTGGCCAGGGCTCCTACACGCTTGAATTCAGCCACTATGAGCAGGTGCCGCCCAACGTGCAGCAACAGTTGGCGGCCCAGTTCAATCCGGTTCAGGAAGCCGACTGATCAACTGGACGCTTCGGCGGAACAAGCCCACCCACGACGGGGTGGGCTTTTTTTTCGCCGACCTTTTCCGCGTTTAACTGTTCTTTACCTGGACTGAGCAGGTCTTTACACCGCCCATGGCGAGAATCCCTCTGTCAAAACAGTCGGTATGAACCCATGTCAAAGCCCCTTGTGGTCATTGCCACACCCTGTTTCGGCGGCATGCTGACTCAGCTCTACATGCTTTCCGTCACCCGCCTGATGACCAGCGTTGGTGGCCAGATAGACCTGCAACTCATGCTCCTGGGCCACGATGCGCTGATTACCCGCTCGCGCGCGACCCTGGTGGCAAAATTTCTGGATAACTCGGACGCCAGCCATTTGATGTTCATTGACAGCGACATCGGGTTCGAGCCAGAGCAGTTCGCCCGCCTGTTCCGGCTGGACAAGGAAATGAGCGCGGCCATGTACCCTATCAAGGAATTCGACTGGAACCGCTTCGCCAATCGCCAGGCATCGGGTGAATCCGCGCTCACGGCCGGACTGAATTTTGTCGGCACCCTATGCGCCGGCGAAGAATTCAAGCTGGATGGGGATTTCGCCACTGCCAGATATGCCGGGGCGGGGTTCCTGTTGATCAAACGGTGTGTATTGGAAAGCCTGATCCAGGCTCATCCGGAACTCCGCTACCAGGCAATTCATGCCCAAGACGCCAACGCGCCCGGCAAGAACAACCTCTATGCCCTGTTCGACCCTCTCATCGATCCGGAATCCGGTGTGTACTTGAGTGAGGACTATGCTTTCTGCAAGCGTTGGCGCGACTTGGGAGGCGAAATCTGGCTGGATCTGAAAAGCCGGATCCAGCATGTCGGCGCCAATGAATATCGGGGCGATACGGCGGCACGGTACCACCGGTTCCTGGACAACCGGCCCCAGTAGCCGGATCGGCCCCTCACTCCCACTCTATTATCAACAAGAATGTAACTACATTGATTTATAAGGAATATTTGCTGTGATTTGTCTTTGATACCATGATTTGTGCCATGCAAAATACTTGCTTGTGGCTGCTTGATCCTGCCGGGCATTGCTTGAATTGGAATCACAAATTATGGCTATACGACAGTGAGGCACATTCGTCTCCGTGAGTGACCACAGCAGGCATTCGTGGATATCCTTGGTCATCATGTATAGGTGGTA
>CAZEOR010000081.1:8187-9275 GCA_964513695.1 uncultured Thiobacillus sp. | reverse complement strand
GATCCGGTATGGGTGGTACGGGGGTTGTAGGCATCATCACTGGATTTGGCAGCATTTGTGTTAACGGTCTCGAGTTGCATTACGACAACAGCACGCCAGTTTCAGTCGACGGAGAGCCTGGCAGCAGCGAAACCCTGGCTCTTGGGCAAATGGTCGCGGTGGAGGCGGAGGGCTCAGGCTCGTCGCTCCATGCTCGCCGTATTTCGTTACATACCGCCGTCATGGGCCCCGTATCCTGGATATCGCCTGGAGGGGAGGGCATGATAGTACTGGGTCAATATATCCGTCTGGGAGGGGATGGGTTCTCGGCTGGAGGCATATCCTTATCACAGATAAAGATGGGAGATTTCCTGCGCATTAACGGTTTCCGGGAACCCGGTGGCAGGATTCTCGCAACCCGCATGGATCGGGCTCCGGCAGGAAAAACGCTGATTTCTGGAACGGTAGACTCAGTTTCCGGTTCAATGCTGCGAATCGGAGGAATGGCTGTCCATGTCAATCAACCAGTAAAACCGGGTACTAATTTGATTGCCTCCGGCGTTCTGGATAAAGGTGTTCTCCGTGCCCGAGAAGTCACCGTTTTGCCCCTGCTGGGCTTCTCCAGGAACGTGGACCGCGTTGTCTTGCAGGGAATAGCGCAGGGGCCGGTGCAAGAGACTGGCTCAGCAAAGGAAGTTTCCCTGGGTTATGCTCGCGCCGCATTCCAACCCGGTTCTTCGCTCGGTACGGGTATCAAACCTGGACAACTCATCCGCCTACAGGCAACTCGTCTTCCGGATGGATCCTTGCAGGTAGACAGGATTGAATCATTGACCAGAACAGCACCGATAATCACCGGCAGTGGCAATGGCCTGACCGGAGTGGCTGGTTGGGCGGAGGTAAAGCGGCATTCCACGGCGACAGATAGCCAGGCCACCCCGGTGATTGAGCGTATGGAACAGGTCGAGAAGGTCGAGAAGGCCGAGAAGGCCGAGAAGGCCGAGAAGGCCGAGAAGGTCGAGAAGGTCGAGAAGGTCGAGAAGGCCGAGAAGGTCGAGAAGGTCGAGAAGGTCGAGAAGGTCGAGAAGGTCGAGAAGGTCGAGAAGGTC
>CAZEOR010000081.1:0-8087 GCA_964513695.1 uncultured Thiobacillus sp. | reverse complement strand
GAGAAGCCGGAGAAAGTGGAAAAACATGGGCACTAAAAGGTTCCGGCTGCTGATGCTTGCCATGGCAATGATTGCCTTTGCCTTGGCGACAACCGGAAGAATTGCTGTTGCGGGCGATCTCACCCTCTCTGCTGGACTGGACTACAGCACTGGCAAATATGGATCGGCCTCCGCGACGGATATCTTGTATCTGCCCTTGATATTGAAGTACGAATCAGGCGCGTCAACCTTCAAGGCCACGCTCCCTTATTTGCGAGTGACATCACCTACAGGAGGCTCAATCGTCACGGTTGATGGGAATGGCCAGGTGATCTATAGCGGTATCGGACCTCGCACCACGCAGGAAGGCCTTGGCGACCTGATGTTCACCTATGGATACAGTCTGTACGAGCAGCCCAGAAACGGTTTCCTGGTTGATCTTCTTGGCAAGTTCAAGCTGGCTACCGCGGATGATGGCAAGGGGCTCGGCAGCGGAAAGAACGACATCTCCGCGCAGGTCGATATCTACTATATGGCGGGCGCGCATAGTCCATTCATGACGTTGGGTTATCGTGTGCCGGGCGATCCACCCGGCATTGACCTGCGCGCCGTCTGGTATGGCACCCTTGGGGTGGGCTACAAGCTATCCGACCTAACCAGTGCAGGCATCATGTGGGATCTGCGCCAGGCAAGCCGGAATGGCGGCAAGAGTTCGAACGAGATGACCTTGTACGGTGTACGAAAGCTTCGTTCAGATATCAAGCTACAGGTATATCTCGTCCATGGGTTCAGCGATGCCAGCGCGGATCATGGCTTGGGAGTGATGATTTCCAAGTCGTATTGATGTGGACTGGCTAACTTGCAACAAAACTATGCGAATATTTGACCGTTACGATAAATTCGATCCGGCTGCCATGCGTTTTCGCTCCGCCAGAGGATTCACACTTCTAGAACTCTTGGTCGTATTGGTCATCATCGGCTTGCTGGTGGCTTATGTGGCACCCCGCTATTTTTCCCAAGTCGGCAAATCCGAGGTAAAGGTAGCGAAAGCGCAGATCAAAGCTCTGGAGGATGCGCTTGACCAGTTTCGCTTGGACGTCGGGCGTTACCCCAGTAGCGAGCAGGGTCTGGAAGCGCTAAATGTCCAGCCCTCCGGTGAAGCTCGCTGGCAGGGGCCTTATCTGCGCAAGGCCGTACCGAAGGATCCTTGGGGCAATGCCTATGTATACAGCTCACCTGGCGAACACGGTGAATACGATCTGCAATCCCTGGGTAAAGATGGCTCGCCTGGAGGTCAGGGCGAGGCGGCTGATATTGCCAGTTGGCAATGATTTCGCAACTTCGTTAATGGCTCGCCTTCATGCTGTTTGAGATACACGCCTTGGGCCCGGCCGGACGCAAGGTACTGATGCTGGAAGCCACTGGTGCTGGCGAGGCGGCTGAACAGGCACGTGGTCAAGGCTACCAAGTACTGACGGTGGTGTCGCGAACTGGTATGGCTGCGCGCTGGCAGACCCGACGCACCCGCTTCCCCCTTGTTCTCTTCAGCCGTGAACTCATGGCATTGCTGTCCAGTGGTCTCGCCTTGACCGAGGCGCTCCAGACACTGGTGGAAAAAGAGAATCGCACCGAGACGCGTCAACTTCTGGACAAAGTGGTGAAACACTTGTTTGAAGGCGAACGCTTCTCTGTTGCCATCGCGCATTTTCCCGACGCCTTCCCGCCACTCTACGTTTCAGTCGTGCAGGCATCGGAGAAAACCAGCGGTCTGGTCGAAGCCCTGTCACGATTCGTGGCCTATCAGGAGCAGGTGGAACTGGTTAAGAAAAAGCTGGCCGCCGCCGCCGTTTATCCTCTCCTGCTGCTTTCGGTCGGCGGACTTGTGGCGCTTTTCCTGCTAGGTTATGTCACGCCACGGTTCGCATCCATCTACGAAGGGAATCTTGAACGTCTGCCCTTTGCCTCTCGCATGCTTATTGCGGGCGGCGGCATGATCGAAGCTCACGCGCTACCCGCCCTTGTTACCTTGCTGGCCGTAGCCGCCCTGACTGTCTGGGGGGTATCCAGACCTGCCACACGGGCCTGGATTTCCCGATTGCTATGGCGCACGCCCGGAGTGGGCGAGCACCTGCGTGTGTTTCACCTCACCCGCTTCTATCGAACCGTAGGCATGTTGCTGCAAGGGGGTATACCTGTGGTTCAATCCCTGAGCATGGCGGAAGGACTGTTGCACCCGGAGCTGCGCCTGCGCCTGAATGGCGCCACACGCATGATCAGGGAGGGGCAGTCCCTGTCCCGTGCCATGGAAGACAATGGGCTTTCCACCCCGGTAGCTGTGCGTTTGCTGCGGGTAGGTGAAAAATCCGGCCGCATGGGTGACATGATGGAAGCTGTGGCCAAATTCCATGACGAGGAATTGGCTCGTTTCGTGGAGTGGTTCACACGTCTGGTTGAGCCTCTCCTGATGGCTGTTATCGGCCTGGTTATCGGTGTAATCGTGGTCTTGCTCTATCTGCCCATTTTTGAATTGGCCGGGAGCCTTGAATGAATAATCCTGGAGCATCTCTCGTCGATGCCAGCAAGGTGGCGAGGGCTCGTGTAGAGGCAAAACGTCGGGGCATTCCCTCCCTGGCCGTGTTGCAGGAAACCTTGGGCCTGCCGGCCCCCGAGTTCCTCTTGGCACTGTCCGAATCGTTCGCGTATCCGGCCCTCGATATGGCACGCTTGCGTGAGTTGCAGCCTGCTTTCGACCTTATCCCCTTCACTCAGGCCCTGGAACGGGAATGTGCCGCTTGCCGGGATGAGACGGGCCGGGTCTGGTTCGTGTTCGCCGATGTGCTCAATCCGACCATGGAGGAATGGGCAGGCCACCGCCTCGGCGTCGCGTTCACGCCCGCCCTGGCTTTGCGGGATGACATCCTGGCCTGGCTCCACCGCCTCGAGGCCAACCTGAAGGCCATGGATGGCGTGGGGACCATGGGCGCGGAAACGGGTGGAAGAGAATTGGTGGAGGAAATATCCCTCCAAGCCATCGGTACCGATGCCTCGCCAGTGGTCAAGCTCACCCATTCCACCCTCTACGACGCCTTGGCTACAGGGGCCTCAGACATCCATCTGGAAAACGATCCTTCCGGTTTGGCCATCAAGTACCGCATCGATGGGGTGTTGACCCAGATCGCCCATGCACCCGGCCGGGAAATGGCGGAGCAGGTCATCTCCCGCGTCAAGGTCATGGCCGAACTGGATATCGCCGAGCGGCGGGTACCCCAGGATGGCCGATTCAAGGTCAACATGCGGGGTCGGGAAATCGACTTGCGCGTATCCATCATGCCTGGCGTATTCGGCGAGGATGCCGTGTTGCGGGTACTGGACCGCCAGCAATTGTCCGACGAATTGAAGGGCATCACTCTGGAGCGACTGGGTTTCGATACCGATACCCTGACCCGGGTCCGGCGACTCGCCAGAGAGCCCTACGGTATGGTTTTGGTGACCGGTCCGACCGGCTCGGGCAAAACCACAACGCTTTACGCGGCACTCTCCGAGATCAATACGGGCCGGGACAAGATCATCACAATTGAAGATCCGGTTGAATACCAATTGGCCGGAGTCCTGCAAATTCCCGTGAACGAGAAGAAGGGGCTGACATTCGCACGAGGGCTGCGCTCCATCCTGCGCCACGATCCGGACAAGATCATGGTGGGCGAGATCCGAGATCCGGAAACTGCTCAGATCGCGGTACAGTCTGCGCTGACCGGCCACTTGGTGTTCACCACGGTTCATGCCAACAATGTGTTCGATGTGATAGGCCGCATGATGCACATGGGACTGGACCCATACAGCTTTGTCTCTGCCCTGAACGGGGTTCTGGCCCAACGCCTGGTGCGGGTCAATTGCCCGCATTGCTCCGAGCCTTACCAACCCTCCGCCCAACTATTGGCTGATTCCGGCCTGAATACCGTGGCAGGCTTCGATCTGCGCGCCGGGCGCGGTTGTGGCCAATGCCGTGGTACCGGTTACAAAGGCCGCAAGGCTATCGCTGAAATGCTGCTGCTCACCGACGAGATTCGCGAGCTTATTGTCGCCCGCGCGCCCATTCGAGCCCTCAAGGAGGCGGCTTTCCGCTCCGGTGTGAAGTCCCTGCGGGAAACTGCGCTGGACATGGCGCGCAATGGCGAAACCACCTTGGAAGAAATCAATCGTGTCACTTTCGTCGCCTGATATCACCATCGCGTTGTTACCTGGCCGCGCCGTTCTGCGCATGGGTGGACGCTTGCTGGAGCAGGGTTCGGGAGAAGGATGGGAAGGCGCTCTTGCCGCGTTGAACCTGCTGTTGGTCCAGGCTCAACCGAATGGCACCGCGCATATCATTCTTTCCCACCATTTTTCAGGCGTCATGCTGTTGCCGCCGCCGCCTGTGCGGCTCAGCAACGCAGAAATGGACGGCTGGGTGGCGGGATGCCTGACCGAGAGCTACGGGGCCGAAGCGGCAGCCTGGCGCCCGGTTTGGCAGGATGTGCCACCAGGCCGAGCGGTTCCGGTCGCGGTGATGGAGGGGGCACGTTTCGATCGATTGGCGCTACGCATGAAGGAATCCGGACTGACGCTCGGTCTGGTCGAGCCCTGGTTTTGCAGTGCCTGGGATAGGCAACGCCGCGCCTTGGCAAACCGTTCCGGTTGGCTGGCCCTGTTGGAACCAGGCCGGATCTGCCTGTCCCGCATCGAGAAGGGGCGCCCGGTCATTCTGCGCGTGGCCCAGGCGGGCGACACACCCATGGCCGACCTGGCAGCCATGGTGGCGCGAGAAAGCCTCCACGCCAGCGTGACCATTCAGGGAGATATCTGGTTGGCGGCGGCAGGCGTGGAAGTGCCAAGTACCGGCTCCGTGGCCGGTTGCATCCTCCACGCTTTGCTTCCCGCCGGCGCTAACGGAAGCAGCCTGTTGCCATGAAACTACGCCTCGATTTTGCTCATCCTCGCCCTGGTCCGGCACCTCTTGGCTGGTTGCTGCTTGTCGCGGGTTTGGTCGCCGCCGGCTGGGCAGGCTGGCGTTACCAGACCGTCTCGATGTCGACACAGATCGAACAGGCCAAGTTGGCCGGCCTGACACCCAAGCACGTGCGCAAGCTTGCTGTGAAGCCTGTGGCCAGACCCGCGCCACTTCAGGAAGTATCTGGTTTGACTGCGACTCGTAACCTGATTGATGCGGACTGGGGTGGCTTGCTGACCGCCCTGGAAACCACGCGTCCCCCGACTATTGCACTACTCGCTGTGGAGGCGGAAGCGGCCCGCAACAGTATCTCCATCACGGCGGAAGCCAAGGATCATCGCGCCATGCTGGCATATGTGAATTCCTTGGAAGACCTGCCGATACTTGATCGGGTTGCCTTGGCCAATCATGCAGATCAGGAGCGGGAAGGGGAGAAGGCCGTACGATTCAATTTACGTGCTCATTGGACCATGCGCGGGAGCACACAATGAAAGCCATGGAATATCGCTTCATTTCCGGTTGGTTTGGATGGGCGGCTTCTCGCATCGGCCGTCCGGGTCAGACAGGCTTGATCCTGATGGCTGTTGCGCTGCTGATATGCACCCTGGTCGTCAAACCCATGCAGACAGAACTGGGGACTCTCCGGGACCGTGTCGGATATCTCACCAAACTCCCCCCGCAACCTGCTCAAGCACCCATCGAACATGCTTGGCGCACACAGTTGCCCGCCTCTCATGCCGGATATGCTTATCTGGCACGGATATTCGCAGCTGCGGAAACGGCAGGAATCAATCTTGAGGAAGGGCTGTACCGGGAAGCAAAGGATCAGGAGACAGGTCTGACCAGACTGGCTATCTCTCTACCTGTTCGTGGCAAGTATCCCGCTATCCGCGCTTTCCTTGCTCACGCGCTGGCCAAGGAACCGGGCTTGGCCCTGGAAGGCGCCCGTCTGACGCGGGACAGTATCGACGAAAACGAAATCCAGGGTGAATTACGCTTTGTCCTGTTTCTGGGGGCGAAGACATGAACCATCGCCATTGGATTCTGGCCATTGCCTTGGTCGTTATCGCCATTCTGGCGTTCATGCCTACCGACGAGAGCGATCTGGAGGTTGTTGTGCCTGCCCGGCACCCCACCGCTCCCACCAAGGCACTGGATATGCGCCTGGCCCCGGCACCGAAGCCGGAACTTGCCACTGTTCGGCAAGCCTTTGTCGCGGAAGCCAGGACAAATCTATTCCCCGCCCAGTCTTTCCGGCCGCCCCCACCGCCGCCGCCCAAGATCGTGCCCGTTCCACCGCCGCCGCCCATGGCACCGCCTCTGCCCTTCGCCTTCATCGGCGCCTGGACAGAAAATGGACAGGAAACAGTTTTTCTGTCCCAGGGGGATCGGGTGCTACACGCCCGCAAAGGCATGACGCTGTCCGGTGGATGGAGATTTGACAGCCAGCAACCGGGAGGGCTCGTCTTTACCTATGAGCCCCTGAATCAACAAAAGACCTTGAGGATCGCGCCATGAAACAAGCTCTGGTCTGGTTGGCGGCAGCCAGCCTTTTGGCCTCCTGTGCCAGCGACCAAGCCTTCCGTGAAGGGGAGCGCCTTTTCGCCGAAGGCCGAACCGAGGAAGGCTTGAAGCACCTGGAACAGGTTCTGCGGGATCAGCCCAACAATGTCCAGGCACGAACCGCTTACCTTCGCAGCAAGGAAATAATGCTGCAGAGGTTATTGACCCAAGGTGAGGAAGGACTCAAGGCTGAGCGCTTCGACGATGCCGCGACCGCCTTCCGGGAAGTGCTCAAGATTCATCCCGAAAATAGCCGTGCCCCCACGGGACTGGTTGCAGTCGAGACAGCCAAGGCAAACCGCGCGATGTTGTCGGAGGCCGAGGCAATGGTCAAACGTGGAGAGATCGAACCCGCACGCTTCAAATTACGCGCCATTCTGGCGCGGGAACCTGGCATGGCCGCCGCCCAGAGACTATTGAGGCAATCCGATGAAAAAGCTGGAAAGTCACAGGGCGTGGAGCCTGTCCAGTTGGACCCGAAATTCCGTCGCGCGGTGACCCTGGAGTTCCGGGATGCGTCCCTGCGCAGCGTATTCGATGCGCTATCGCGCCAGTCCGGACTTAATTTTGTCTTCGACAAGGATGTCAGAACCGATGCGAAAGTCACCGTATTCGCCCGGGATACGGCTATCAGCGATGCCCTGGACATGCTGCTCACCACCAGCCAATTGAACCGGAAGAATCTCAACGGCAACACCGTGATGGTTTTTCCGAATACCCCGGCCAAACAAAAGGAGTATCAGGATCTCGTCGTAAAAAGCTTTTTCCTGGCCAATGCCGATGCCAAAAGCGCCATGAACCTGGTCAAGACCATGGCCAAGACACGGGATGTATTCGTGGACGAAAAGCTCAATCTGCTGGTCGTGCGCGATACGCCTGAAGCGATTCGTCTTGTCGAGAAACTCATCGCCGTACAAGACCGGGCCGAGCCTGAGGTCATGCTGGAGGTGGAAATTCTGGAAGTGAAGCGTAGCCGCTTCCAGGAGTTGGGTATCGAGTATCCGAACAAATTCACCGCGTTGAACCTGTCCACCCAGAATACGGCGAACTATTCGAACGGGGTTCTCAACAACACCACTTCCACCCAGGTGACCAATCAACTGACCTTGGGTGCTTTGGCCAATGACCTGAATGCCTACAAGGTCGGCATTCCCAATCCCTCGCTCAACCTGCGCAAGGACGCCAGCGACGTCAATCTCCTGGCCAACCCCCGTATCCGGGTGAAAAACCGGGAAAAGGCCAAGATCCATATCGGTGACAAGGTACCTGTCATTACCACGAACACCACTTCCACCGGCGTTATTTCAGAATCAGTCGCCTATCTGGATGTGGGCCTGAAGCTCGACGTAGAGCCTCTGGTTCACCTGGAAGGGGATGTCGGTATCAAGGTGGCTCTGGAGGTTTCCAATATCGTTCGTGAGATCAAGAGTTCCTCCGGCACGCTGACGTACCAGATCGGCAGTCGCAACGCGAATACCACGTTGCGTCTGCGCGACGGTGAAACCCAGGTGCTGGCCGGTCTGATTTCGGATGAGGATCGCAAAGGCGCCAACAAACT
>CAZEOR010000080.1:0-9307 GCA_964513695.1 uncultured Thiobacillus sp. | reverse complement strand
CGGACAGTATTGCCGCTTTCCTGGCCGCGGGAGTGCACCGCCCCGGCGAGGCCGTCACGTCCCTGGGCACCACGCTGGTGTTGAAATTGCTCTCGGAAACACGCGTGGATAACGGCCGCTACGGGATCTATTCCCATTGGTTCGGACGCCTGTGGCTGGCTGGTGGAGCATCCAACGCCGGTGGCGGTGTGCTGCGCCAGCATTTTTCCGACGGCGAATTGCCCATTCTCTCCAGCCGGATCGATCCGGAACGCGCCTCCGGTCTCGACTACTACCCCCTGCCCTGTCCTGGGGAACGCTTTCCCATTCAGGATCCCGCCTTGCCGCCTCGACTGGAACCCAGGCCGATGGAACGGGCCGAGTTCCTGCACGGTCTACTGGAGGGATTGGCTCGGATCGAGTCACTGGGTTACCGCCGTCTGGCCGAACTGGGAGCCACCCCTTTGACCTTGGTCTCGAGCAGCGGCGGTGGCGCAGCCAACGCGGTCTATGCGCGCATCCGTTCCAAGCTGCTCGGGGTACCCATAATCCAGGCTGCGGAACATGAAGCCTGTTACGGCACGGCCAGGTTGGCCTGCTTCGGCACCGACCTTTTTCCAGGAGAAAATGAGCGATGAACGACAGTCTGCTTTGCGAATGCCGCATGCGTTTGCTCTGGCGGGAGTCAATTCTGGAAGAAGCCACACTTCAGACCATCATGCGGGAGGCTGCCCTGCTGTTGACGGCCATCAACCAGATGGAAAGCAGCCATGAACTCGAAACCACCGTCGATAATCGCCGACTGGATCGACTGGAAGCCAAGTTGGATCTGGCCCTGCACTTGCTGGCCCGCGCCCTGGAACCGGCGGAGCCCCCCATCGTTCACCTTGTGAAACTCAGTGCGGAAGGAGCGGAATGGGAAGATCCCACCCCTCCTGAAGAAGGCAAGGCCCTGGTCCTGGAACTGCATCCTTCGGAAGCACTGCCCCTGGCTCTGAAACTGCCCGCCGTAGCCCTGGCGCCCAAGCCGGGGATTGTCCGTGTGCGTTGGACCGGATTGTCGGAGACGCTCAACGATGCCTTGGTCCAGTTCGTGTTCCGCAGGCACCGACAGGCCATCCGAGCGAGAGCGGCTTGAAGCCCGCACGCGCGACGCCGCGCTCGAAAACTGACGATAGACGATGTCATTCCGCCGCAAACCCCGTGATGAACGACATCGACAGCCGCATGTCAGCCACTTGGGAACCCCTGATTCATTCCCGCGACGCGATCAGCGCGGGAATGAATCAGGGGTTCCCTATGCCTTCTCAATCGTTGTTGGCGAACAGAGGAGTCCGGTCAATGGACTTGCGGTTGGGAACACGCCTTGCATGCAGGTTGCGGAAACCAGCGAAAAGCGGGTCCATCTTGAGGACCAGCTTGGTTTCTTCCGCCCCGCCTCGGGGCACTCGGGCGGTTTGTTCGGTGAAATGCCCCGTATTGCCGGTCAGGCCGCTGGCGGCGACGAAAAGAAGAATGGCGAGTTGTTCGGTGAGCATGTTTGCCTCCATCGGTTTTCCGGCACCTGCCGGACACCCTGGAGGCTAGGCATCAGGTAATGCCGGCGTAAGCAACCCGGTTGAAACCTGGAAGGCCGACCGGGTAGGCCAACCCGGTTGGTGTCAGCATGAGGGCAAGCGCGTTATCCTGATTTCATAGTCACCCTGTTGAGCACCGCCATTCCGGCCGATAACTTCCACGTCGGTGCGAAAGCAGCCAGATCAACGCTGTCCGGCCACGGCGGGGCAAACGGAAACGAAGGAGAGTGTCCATGTCTTTTCTACAGGAACAATGGCAATCCCATAGCCGCCAGCTCAACCCGGCGCGGCGCTACAGCAGCCAGCGCGAGTTCGAGGCCGACTGGGTGGGCCACCTTCGCCGCCGTTATGGCTTGTCCCAGGAAGCCCTGGCAGTACTGGCCAGCGTCTCGGTCACCACGGTGCAGAACTGGGAAAACCCGGGCAGCCGCAAGAACATCGCACCCCACAACCAGGACCGCCTGCGCGACATCGAGCGGGAGATGTGGATCAAATCCCATGTGACCGTGCTGGACCCCTGCCCGCCCTTCATCCGCGCCCTCTACGACCTGCTCTCGGGCAACCGGGATGCCAGTGCCCAGGGCCTGGCCGACTATCTGGTGGCCAGCATGGACGCCAACGACCCGGAGCGCCCGCGTCTGCTGCACTGGGCCGGCCTCACCCACAGCATCGCCGAGCCCGCCTCGGCCAAGGCCCGCGAGTACCAGCAGGCCGCCCTCGCCGCCCTGGGCAAGGGACTGACACCCCTGTCCGCGGCCATCGAGAACGAAATTCTCGGCAGCCAGTTCGAGGATCTGCTCAACCGGCCGGACGGTCCCGAACGCAAGGACATGGGCCGCCATCTCATGGCCGCCTGCCAGCGCCTGTACCAGCGCGACAAGCAACCCGCCTATCTGTGGAACGCCCTGGAAGTGGCCTGCCGCACACCGCTGCCCAACACCACCCAATACGAGTTGCTGGGAGAACTCACCGGCATTCAGGGAGAAACGGCGGTGCGCCGCCGGGTGCTGACGGACAGCGCCTACGAATCGGTGCGGCCGGCTTTTTCGGCGATGGCCGAAGCCGCCTCGGTAAATTGATGGGTGGGAGACGAATCATGACCACCACCCGCAAACTCCTCCCCGCCCTGCTGCTCCTGCTCGCGAGCTGGACCGGTCAGGTTCTGGCGGACCAGGCGCCACCGACTCAAACGGTGGAAACAACCGTGGCGGCGCAAGACACGGAAAAAGCCGAAGCCCGCAATCCCGAAACCCGTGATCGTCTGGCCTGGCAACGGGTCGGCGCACCAACCGGCATGGAGGTTTGATTCCATAGGTTTGATTCCATCTCTCGCGCCACGGATGCGGGAGATCGATGGGAATTTTCCATCGCCTTATCCCCCTGCTGGGGTGAAGGAGTCAGGGAATCAAGCCGGGCTGATATCCCCTCTCCCTTCCGGGGAGGGGCCGGAGTGTGGGCCGGAGTGAGGAAAAACCCTCACGACACGCCCCTCACAAACAATGTGACGCCAGCCCATCCGCCAGCTTGGGCTCGAACCAGGTGGATTTGGGCGGCATGACTTCGTTGGCGTCGGCCACGGCCATCAGGTCTTCCATGCTGGTGGCATGCAGCGAAAATGCCAGGGCCATCTCGCCGGAATTCACCCGGCGCTCCAGTTCGGCCAACCCGCGAATGCCGCCGACGAAGTCGATGCGCTTGTCCCGGCGCGGATCGGCGATGCCCAGGATGGGGGCGATCAGATTGTTCTGCAGCAGGCTCACATCCAGGCGGCCCACCGGGTCCTGGTAGGGAATCAGGTCGGCGCGGATGGTCAGGCGCATCCAGCGGCCGTTGAGGTAAAGACCGAATTCGCCGGGCCGGGCCGGCTTCACCGCCACGTCTTCCATCTCCACCATGAAGCTCTGAGCCACCTTGGCCATGAACTCCGGCTCGGACAGGCCGTTCAGGTCCTTGATGACCCGGTTGTAATCCATGATGCGCATCTGGTGGTGGGGGAAGATCACCGACAGGAAGTAGTTGCAGGCCTCCTCGCCGGCGTGGCCGGCGCCTGACGCCAAATTCGCGGCCTTGCGCGCCGCGCAGACACGAGAGGCGGCTGCGGAACGATGGTGCCCATCAGCAATGTAAAGGGCCGGCATGGCGTCGAACAGTTCGGTCAGGCGGCGAATCGCGCCGGCATCGCGGATCACCCACAGGGTGTGGCGCACGCCCGACTCGGCGACACCGTCCGAATCGGGATGCAGCTGGGTCGCCGCCGCCAGGATGCTGTCCACCTCCGGCTGGTGGGGATAGGCCAGCAGCACCGGGCCTGTCTGAGCATTGAGGGCCTCAACCTGGCGCACCCGGTCGTCTTCCTTGTCGGGACGGGTGAACTCGTGCTTGCGGATGCGGTTGGTGTCGTAGTCCGCCACGCTGGCGGCGGCCACCAAACCAACCTGGACGTGATCGCCCATGATCAGCCGGTAGGCGTAGTAACAGGGCTGTTCGTCCTGTTTCAGCACCCCGGCGTCAAGCATCTTCCTCAGGTTCTCCGCCGCCTTGGCGTAGACCTGGGGCGCATAGGGATCGGTATCCGGCGGCAGATCGATCTCCGGTTTGGAGATGTGCAGGAAGCTCCACGGCCGGTCGGCTGCCAGCACGCGGGCCTCCTCGGTGTTGAGCACGTCATAGGGGGGCGCGATCACTTCCGGGGCGCGACCAGGGGCGGGACGCAGGGCGGGAAAGGCACGAACGAGGGACATGGGGTTTTCCTGGCAGCGAAAATGGCGCATTTTACCGCCCTGAAACAGATTCCGGCTTTCCCGAACCCATGCCTGTCCGCCGCTTGAACGACAACCAACAAAACCGCCTGGACTGGTTCCTGCAGACGGCCTATACCGCCTGGCGGCTGTTCGTGAAGAACGAACTCCAGAACCACGCCGCCGCCACCGCGTTCTACTTCCTGCTTTCCGCCGCCCCTCTGGTTCTGCTCCTTACCTACGCGGCCCAATATCTGGCCAAGATGGCGGAAACCTCCACCCCCGCAGTCATGCTCCTGGCCGCCCTTTACGAACAATTCCGCCTGGACGAACTCTCCTCCCTGGGCGTCATTCCCCAGAAGGCACAGGTAACTGCCGGCGGTGTCGGGCTGCTCACCCTGCTGCTTTCTTCCCGGGGCCTGGTCAACGCGCTGCAAAGTGCCTTCCGGGTCATCTTTCCCGATGATTCCAAACGTCCCTTCGTGCTCAATTGGGTGCTGCCCCTGGTGATCATTCCGGTGGTGTTCGGCCTGGTGCTGCTGGCCGTGGTGGTCCAGGCCAGCCTTACCTATTTCGCCGAAATGGACCTGCTCGGCGCCGGCAGGGGGAGCCTGCTCAAGGGACTCAACGCCCTCCTCGCCTTGCTCGCCGTCTGGGGCTTGTTCTATGCCGCGCTGCGCCGCCTGCCCCTGTCCCAACCCCCGAAGCGTCCCACCCTCATCGTGAGCGGGCTTGCCGCCCTCACCCTGGCCACGCTGTTCTACGGTTTCGGACTGTTCTTCCAGGTGGAAAAATATCAGGCCGTCTACGGCGCCCTGGGGGGCGTGGTATTCATCCTCATCGGCGCCTATTTCGCCTGTCTGGCCTTCTATTTCTGGGCGCAATTCCTTTATGCCCTTGCCAAGGTGGATGTGGCCGCCCTGGAAAAGCTCTTCCTCAGCGGCGAGGGCCACGGCGCCAACAAGCTGGAATCCATCGTCTTCGCCCGCGCCAACCGTCTGCTGGCCAAGTACGGCCGCAGCTACAGCAGCGGCGAAACCCTCATTCAGGAAGGCGACACCGCCCAGGACGCCTACTTCCTCTATGCCGGCCAGGTCGCCGTCTACAAGCGCTTTCCAGATGGGGAAAAGCACCTCACCGACATGGAGGAAGGCAACCTCATAGGCGAAATGGCCTACCTCCTCAACGAGCCCCGCACAGCCACCATCAAGGCAAAAACCGATGTCACCGCCCTGGTGCTGCCGCCGGAGATGCTGGAGGAGCTGATGCGCTACTCCGCCCCCCTGTCGCGGCGGATCATCGGCAGTCTGGCCCAACGCTTGATGCGGATGAATCAGTCCGCCTCGCGCTGAAGCTGGCGGCCGCGCAACAGAAAAAAACGCCCCTTTCGGGGCGCCGGAGAAAGTGAAACCGCAATTCCGCTATTTCGTGGCCGGCGGCGCCGGAACCTGCATCACGCGGCTCCAGGCATTGGGATCGAAGGGATTGAAGAGATAGGGCTGCGCCGCCCCCGGCGTTGTACCCGGAACGGCGAACATCTGCGCCCAAGCGTTCGGGTCGAAGGGGATGGGGGTGGCGGCCGCACCATAAGGGCTGGGAGCGGAAGCAGCCGCCGGCGCGCCAGGTGCCACGCCGGGAACCGGATAGCTCAGGAAGCCCTTCCACAAGTCGCCATAGGAGCCCGGGTTGAGTCCAGCGCCCAGCCAGCCGAGATACATCCCCGGATTCATGGTGTTCACGCCGGCCCGCAGCCACTGCGGATCAAGCGGGGACATCAGCCATTTCATATACATGGCCGGATTGATGGACTGCATCATCAAGGCCATCGTCTTCGGGTCCACGGGCGCCATCAGCCAGCGCATCAACTTGCCCGGATCGGAAAGCTGGGTCAGCAGCGCGGTATAGAAGTTGGGGTCCATGCCGGCGGTCAACCACTTCATGTACACATTTGGATCGGTCATGAGAGGCATCCAGGCGCTGAACGTCGCCGGATTCATCAGGCTGTTGGCCATGTAGCCCCACATGGCCGGGTCCAGCATCTGCATACCCAGCGCGGTATAAAAACCGGGCTCAGTGGCCGCCGTGGCGAAGGGCACGAACTGCTTGGGATCTTTCAGGGCATTCGGGTTTCGGGTGAAATCCCACATGCTTTGCGCCCAGCCATCGGGCGACTTGGGCATGTCCTTGGGCGGTGCGTCGGCGGCCATCGCCGTAGCGGAATAGGCGCAAACCACCGCGAAAACCAAAGTTTTTAGTTTCATGATTAACCTCCTTGAAGCGCGAAACAGGAAGGACCGCTTCCTGTTTTTTTATAGCACCGGAGGTCCGGAGTTCACTTCTCGCGCGGGCCGGGCGACAGCGAAATGCCGCCCGAAGAACCCGATCATTCCGCCGGCTTGACCGGCGTCAGTTTCCATATCTCCGCGTTGTATTCCTCCATGGTACGGTCCGTGGAGAATTTTCCGCTGGCGGCGGTATTGAGGATGCTCATGCGCGTCCAGCCCTCCTGGTCCCGGTAGGCTCGTGCGGCACTTTCCTGGGCGTCGATGAAGGCGCGGAAATCCGCCGCAACCAGCCAGGGATCGTGGGGATTGCGGATGGCATGGACAATGGGTTCGAACAGGCCCGGCTCGAACTGGTTGAAGTGGCCGGATTCCAGCAGCGCCATCACCCGCTTCAGATCCTTGTCCGCCTCGATGATGGCGTTGGGGTCGTAATTCGCGCGGGTGGCTTCCACTTCCTCGGCGGTGAGGCCGAACAGAAAGAAATTGTCCTCCCCCACTTCCTCGCGGATTTCGATGTTGGCGCCGTCAAGAGTGCCGATGGTGACCGCGCCGTTCATCATGAATTTCATGTTGCCGGTGCCGGAGGCTTCCTTGCCGGCGGTGGAAATCTGTTCCGACAGGTCGGTGCCCGGCGCGATGATTTCCATGGCGGAAACCCGGTAGTTGGGCAGGAAAGCCACCTTCAGCCGGTCGCCCACCTGTTCGTCGCCGTTGATCATGTCGGCCACCTTGCAGACCAGGGAGATGATGCGCTTGGCGATGAAGTAACCCGGCGCGGCCTTGCCGCCGATCAGTACGCAGCGCGGCGTCCAGTCCAGATCCTCGCCGTGCTTGAGGCGGGCGTAGAGGTGGATGACATGCAGGATGTTGAGCAGCTGGCGTTTGTATTCGTGGATGCGCTTGACCTGCACATCGAACATGGCCTCCGGGTTGAAGCTCACCTTGCAGTCGCGTTTCACCAATTCCGCGAGCCGAACCTTGTTGGCGAACTTCACCGCGTGCCAACGGGCGCGGAAGGCCGCATTGCCGGCATGGCAGGCGAGTCCCTTGAGCTCGTCGAGACGGGTCACCCAGCCGTTGCCGATGGTCCCGTCCAGCAGCTTCGCCAGGCCCGGGTTGGCCGAAGCCAGCCAGCGGCGCTGGGTGACGCCGTTGGTCTTGTTGTTGAACTTGTCCGGCCACAACTCGAAGAAATCACGGAACAGGCCCTTCTTCAGCAGATCGGAATGCAGCTCGGCCACCCCGTTCACCGAGTAGCTGCCGACGATGGCCAGATAGGCCATGCGCACCTGGGGATCGTGGCCCTCTTCGATCAGGGACATGCGCGCGAGCCGCTCGCCGTCGCCAGGCCAGCGCCGCGCCACCTCGACCAGGAAACGGGCGTTGATCTCGTGGATGATCTCCAGGATGCGCGGCAGAAGCTGGCCGAACAGGCGCACCGGCCACTTCTCCAGGGCTTCCGGCAACAGGGTGTGGTTGGTGTAGGCCATGGTCCGGCGCGTGATGTCCCAGGCAGGCTCCCACTCCAGGCCATGCTCGTCCACCAGCAGGCGCATGAGTTCCGGCACCGCGCAACTCGGATGGGTGTCGTTGAGCTGGAAACAATTCTTGTCGGCGAAGCCGCTGAAATCCCGGCCGTGGTGGTGCTCCCAGCGCTCCAGCACATCCTGCAGGCTGGCCGAAGCCAGGAAATACTGCTGGCGCAGGCGCAGCTCCTTGCCGTTCTCGCTGCTGTCGTTGGGGTACAGCACCATGGTGATGTTCTCGGCCGCGTTCTTGGCCGCCACCGATTCCGGGTAGGAACCGGCGTTGAACTCGCCCAGGTCGAACTCGTCGGTGGCCGCCGCGCTCCACAGGCGCAGCACGTTGACCGTATCGTTGCGGAAACCCGGGATCGGAATGTCGTAGGGCACCGCCAGCACATCGTGGGTATCCACCCAACGCACATGCTGGCGATGGTCCGCGCCCCGGTAAACCTCAGTGCGGCCGCCGTACAGGATGCGGCGCGTGTGTTCCGGCCGTTCCAGCTCCCAGGGATTGCCCTCGCGCAGCCAGTGATCCGGCTCCTCCGCCTGACGGCCGTTCTCGATGCGCTGGCGGAACATGCCGTATTCGTAACGGATGCCGTAGCCCATCACCGGCAATTGCAGCGTGGCGCAGCTATCCAGGAAGCAGGCCGCCAGACGGCCGAGGCCGCCGTTGCCCAGGCCGGCATCGTTCTCGACGTCGATCATCTCCTCCAGATCCAGGCCCAGGCGATGCAAGGCCGAATCGGCGGCCTCCCCGAGCCCCAGATTGAGCAGCGCGTTGTTGAGGGTGCGCCCCATCAGGAATTCCAGGGAGAGGTAGTAGGCGTGCTTCGCGTCCTGCTCCTCATAGGCATAACGGGTGCGCCGCCAGCGCTCCATCAGACGATCCCGCAGGGCCAGGGCCAGCGCCTGATACGGATAGTGGGTGGAGCGGCAGTGCCGGTCGCGCCCCAGATACGTGCCGAAATAGCGGCGGATATCCAGCGCCAGACTGGCGTCATCCATGCCGAGAGGCGGCAATTGAAATAGTTCCGAAGTGGGATGGCTGGCGCGCAAAGGCCTCAGATGGCTGGGTGATTTTTGTTGATTCATGGGCGTCGCGGGTCCGAAGTCAGGCATGGAGCCGGACAGGATAATGGGCATGGCCGGCCGTGAAAACCTTATGGCGATATTTAAGCGCCAGCGAAGGCCGTCAGATG
>CAZEOR010000079.1:0-9330 GCA_964513695.1 uncultured Thiobacillus sp. | reverse complement strand
ACCGTGCTGCTGGTGACGACCCTGCTGCGCCTGTCGCTGAACGTGGCCTCGACCAGGGTGGTGCTGCTGGAAGGCCATACCGGCGCCGACGCCGCAGGCAAAGTGATCGAGGCTTTCGGCCACTTCCTGGTGGGGGGCAACTACGCGGTGGGTCTGACCGTGTTCATCATCCTGGTGGTGATCAACTTCGTCGTCATCACCAAGGGTTCCGGCCGCATCGCCGAGGTGTCCGCCCGTTTCACCCTGGATGCCATGCCCGGCAAGCAGATGGCCATCGATGCCGACCTGAACGCCGGCCTCATTGGCGAGGACGAGGCGCGCCGGCGCCGGGCGGAAATCGCCCAGGAAGCGGACTTCTACGGTTCCATGGACGGTGCCTCCAAGTTCGTGCGCGGCGACGCGGTGGCGGGCATCATCATCATGCTGATCAACATCGTCGGCGGCCTGATCGTCGGTGTCGCCCAGCATGGCCTGGATCTGGCCACCGCCGCCAACAACTACACCCTGCTCACCATCGGCGACGGCCTCGTGGCCCAGATACCCGCCCTGGTGATCTCCACGGCTGCGGGCATCGTGGTGTCCCGTGTGTCCAGCGAACAGGATCTGAACGAGCAGATCATGGGGCAGATGTTCGGCCGGCCCCAGGCCATGTTCCTCACCAGCGGCATCCTGTCCCTGCTGGGACTGATCCCGGGCATGCCCCATACAGCTTTTTTGCTCATGGGCGGCATCCTGGGCGGCGCCGGCTATTGGCTGACTCAGCGGCGCCAGAGGGAGGCTGCCTTGCCACCTGCCGAAACCCTGCCCGCCAAGCCGGAGGAACCGGTGGAGGTGGGTTGGCACGATGTCGCCCAGGTGGATCGTCTGGGCCTGGAGGTGGGCTATCGGCTGGTTCCCCTGGTGGACAAGCATCAGGATGGGGAATTGCTGCGGCGTATCCGCGGCATCCGCAAGAAGATCGCCCAGGATCTGGGGTTCCTGGTTCCCGCCGTGCACATTCGCGACAACCTGCAACTCAAACCGAACGCTTACCGGGTCACGCTCAAGGGTGTCGCCGTGGCCGAAGGCGAGGCGGTGGCCGGCAAATTCCTGGCGATCAATCCGGGCCGGGTGCTGGGCACCCTGGCCGGCCAGCCCGCCACCGACCCTGCCTACGGCCTGCCTGCGGTCTGGATCGAGCCTGGCCTGCGCGACCAAGCCCAGACCTACGGTTATACCGTGGTGGATGCCAGCACCGTGGTGGCCACCCATCTCACCAAGATCATCAACGAGCACGCCCCGGAACTCCTGGCACGGGAAGAGACCCAGCAATTGCTCGATCACGTGGCCAAGCAATATCCGAAACTGGTGGAGGATCTGGTGCCCAAGCAACTGCCGGTCGCCACAGTGCAGAAGGTGCTGCGGCACCTGCTGGACGAACAGGTCCACATCCGGGACATGCGCTCCATCCTGGAAACCCTGGCGGAAAACGCTGGCAAAACCCAGGATCCGGAAGAGCTCACCGCTGCGGTAAGAACCGCGCTGGGCCGTGCTATCATCCAGGAAACCTTTGGAGGAGCGCAGGAATTGCAGGTGATGGCGCTGGAGCCGAACCTCGAGCACATCCTGATGCAGGCCCTGGCTTCCCGCGGTGACGCGGGGGTGGGACTGGAACCCGGGCTGGCGGAGCGGCTGGTGCGGGAAACAGTCCAGGCCGTGGAGCGACAGGAGAACGCGGGCCAGCCCGCGGTGCTTCTGTCTCCGCCTGCCATTCGTCCCGTCCTGGCGCGTTTCCTGCGCC
This sequence comes from uncultured Thiobacillus sp., assembly GCA_964513695.1. GTDB lineage: Bacteria > Pseudomonadota > Gammaproteobacteria > Burkholderiales > Thiobacillaceae > PFJX01. The sequence goes on along the minus strand of CAZEOR010000079.1, from coordinate 7,550 downwards.
GTTCCGCGCCGGGCCTCAAGGTGCTTTCCCACGCCGAGGTGCCGGATGGAAAAACCATCCGCATCGTCACCATGATCGGTAGCGGTTGACATGAAGCAGCCCCCACGCTCACTTTGCTCGCCGCCCCCGGAGGGGGAATCAGTACGCTTGAGACAGCCCGTCGCATACTGACATGATCAAAAAATTCCACGCCCAGACCACCCGGGATGCATTGCGCCAAGTGCGCGATGCACTGGGCGCCAACGCCATCATCCTGTCCAACCGGCAGGTGGCCGGCGGCGTCGAAATCATCGCCGTCGCCGACATGGACATGGCTGCCCTCACCGCACGGGCGGAACCGGCCCTGTGGGCCGCAGCCCAGAATCCGCGCCAAGCCGAACCTGCCAAGGTCCAGGTTGCCGCACCCCAGTCGCATGCTTCATCCCGTTCCCGCCCTGGCTCCATTTCTCTCGGCATGATTCCCGAGGAAGCCAAGCCGCAACTCGCAAGTCTGGCTGACTATCTCGCCCAACAGGAGGAGGTGAGCCTGATCCGCCCCTCTCCGGCGCGGACCGCCCACGCGCCCATGCCGATTCCCGGAATCGGGGCGGAAACCGGAACCAAGCCGGGCCCCGATGCCAAGACCGCGGCCAATCCGCCACCGGCGGTCCAGGAGCTCGCGCGCGAGGTGCGCCTGCTGCGCGGCCTGGTGGAAGGCCAATTGGCCGGATTTGCCTGGAACGACCTTACCCGGCGCGATCCCCTGCGCGCCGAAGCCATGAAACGCCTGCTGGCCGCGGGTTTTTCCGCCGCCTTCGCGCGCCAGTTGCTGGATCGGCTGCCCAAGGACGAGGCCGACCTGGCCCATGCCCTGAAGTGGATCAAGTCCACCATCACCCATAACCTGCGCATCGCCGACGGGGCGGACGACATCGTCGAACAGGGTGGGGTATACGCCCTGGTAGGCCCCACCGGCGTGGGCAAGACCACCACGGTGGCCAAGCTCGCCGCCCGCGCCGTGCTGCGCCATGGCGCCAACAAGGTGGCCCTGGTGACCACGGATACCTACCGGATCGGCGCCCAGGACCAGTTGCGCATCTACGGCCGCATCCTGGGCACGCCGGTGTTCGCGGTGCGCGACGAAAACGACCTGGAATTGACCCTGTCCGACCTGTCCGGCCGCCATCTGGTGCTCATCGACACCGTCGGCATGAGCCAGCGCGACAAGCGGGTGACCGAGCAGGTGGCCATGCTGTGCGGCGAGGAGCGGGACGTGAAGCGTCTGCTGTTGCTGGGCGCGCCCAGCCAGGGCGTGACCCTGGAGGAAGTGGCGCGGGCCTACAGCGGGCCGGGGCTGATCGGTTGCATCCTGACCAAGATCGATGAGGCCATGACCTACGGTCCGGTGCTGGACGTGGCCATCCGCCACGAATTGCCGGTGCATTACGTCACCAACGGCCAGCGGGTGCCGGAGGATCTGCACCTGGCCAATCCCACTTATCTGGCGGACCGTGCCTTCCGTATCAGCCAGCCGGAATCGCCCTTCACCCAGGACGAGGGGGATTACCCCATCCTCATGGCGGCCGCCCAGCAAAGCGCGGCCATGCCGGAACTGACCGAGGGGGTGCTGGGTGCGGCTGGCTGAGCCCGTCGATCAGGCGACAGGTCTGCGCCGTCTGTTCACGCCCGAGCCGGCATTTCGCGCCTTGGGTGTGCTGGGCGCTGACAGCCGCAGCACCGCACGAGCTTGCGTTGCCCTTGCACTGGGATTGGGTAGGCGCGGGGAGCGGGTGATGGTTCTGGACGAAGCCCGGCCGCCTCATCATGTCGGAGGCCTGCTTGGTATTCTGACGCGCCATACCCTGGCCGATGCGGCCCATAGGGGGCTGGTGGATATCGCCCAGCCGGCCGGAGACGGCATCGTGCTGTTGTCGGCGCCCAATGGGCTGAAGGCCTTGGCAGGACTGTCCGAGGCGACCCTGCGCGACATGGCGGACGACTGGCACGCCCGGGCGGAAGCTCCCGAATGGCTGGTCGTGAACGGTAGTAAATGCGGTTCAGATATCGGTCTGGCGGGGACAGCAGACGACAGGGTGCTGGTGCTGTCCGGTGTCAAGTCCCGCCTTGCGGAAGCCTATGCGGTCATGAAAGCGGCACATGCCTTCCGGGCCGGACACACCTGGTGGGTTCTGGTGGATGGTGTCGATGCGGATCAGGCGCGTGCATTGTTCGTCTCTCTCGGAGAGACGGCGCAGCGATTCCTGGGTATCGTTCCGGAATTGCTTGGCCATCTGCCTCGGGATCGCTCCGGTTCGGTCCCATCGCCGCTGGATGAAAGTCGAATGGATCGATTCGTCGGAGAACCGGCGGGCCGTCCGGGTGAGGCGCGGGTGGACTTCGAGCAGTACTGGCAACGCATGTGGTTGCACAGTCGCATGGTTGCGGAATCCGCCAGCAAGGAATCAGCTACCAAGAGGGTACAGAATGTACGTTGGAGCTCCGGTTAGCGATAAGGATGCCCTGGTGAGGACCTACCTCCCCATGGTCAAGCGTATCGCCTATCACATGATGACCCGCCTGCCAGCCTGCGTGGAGGTGGACGATCTGGTCCAGGCTGGATTGATGGGCCTGCTGGATGCGGTGGAGCGCTTCGACGATGAACAGGGCGCCCATTTCGAAACCTATGCCACCCAGCGGGTACGTGGCGCCATGCTGGATGAGTTGCGCGACGCCGACTGGGCTTCCCGCAACGTGAGGCGCGCCGGCCGTCAGATCGAAAACGCCATCCATGTGCTGCAACAGCGGCATAAGCGACCGCCTTCAGAACAGGAAATCGCCGAGGAAATGGGGCTTGAGATCCAGGCGTATTTCGAATTGCTCAGCGATGCCCGTGGCGCCCAACTCGTCTACTACGAAGACCTCCACGATGTGGATGGTGACGATTTCCTGGAACGTTTCGCCGACAACCACACCCAGGCACCCTTCGACATTCTGGCTTCAAGCCACTTCAAGGGTGCCCTGGCCCAGGCGGTGGGCATTCTGCCGGAGCGTGAAAAGCAGCTCATGGGCATGTATTACGAGCAGGACATGAATTTCAAGGAGATCGGCGCTGTTCTGGGCGTGTCCGAATCCCGCGTATGTCAGCTCCACAGTCAGGCCATCTCCCGCTTGCGCGGCCGGTTGCGGGACTGGTCGGCAAATCCGGAATAAGGGTCCGTCCTTTTCATGGACATCATCAGCATTCTTGGTATCGGTCTCAGCCTGATCGCCATTCTGGTAGGTCAATTCCTGGAAGGTGGCCACATGGGCTCCCTGCTCCAGTTCACGGCCTTCATGATCGTCATCGGCGGCACGCTGGGTGCGGTCATGCTGCAAAGCAGCCTGAAAGTCTTCCTGGACGGCCTGTCCATGCTCAAGTGGGTATTCCAGCCACCCCCAGTCGCCAGCCGGGAAACCCTGGATACGATCCTGGACTGGAGCCAGAAAGCACGCCGGGGTGGACTCCTGGCCCTGGAGCCCTTCATCGAACAGCAGCAGGATCTGTTTCAGCGGCGCGGCCTGCAAATGCTCGTGGATGGCGCCGAGCCTGAAATTCTGCGGGAAACGCTGGAACTGGATCTGCAAGCGTTCGAGCAGCACCGGCTTGATGCCGCCAAGGTCTGGATGGCCGCCGGCGGTTATTCCCCCACCATTGGCATTCTCGGCGCGGTCATGGGATTGATTCATGTCATGGAGAACCTGTCCGATCCCTCCAAGCTGGGTTCCGGCATTGCCGTGGCCTTCGTCGCCACCATCTACGGCGTAGGCGGCGCCAACCTGTTCTTCCTTCCTGTCGCCGGCAAGTTGCGCTACTGGGTGGGTCGTCTGGTCGCGGACAAGGAGCTGTTCATCCAGGGCTTGGTCGCCATCGCTAACGGCGAGAATCCCCGCATCATCGAGGCCAAGCTCCAGGGCTATCTGTCCTGAGCATCAGGAACAATTCCGGCAGGAATCATGGCCCGCAAAAAACCTCCCGAAGAACATGAGAACCTGGAGCGCTGGCTGGTTTCCTATGCGGATTTCATCACCTTGCTATTTGCCTTTTTCGTGGTGATGTATGCCATCTCCTCACTCAACGAAGGCAAGTACCGCGTCATGTCGGATTCCCTCATCAGCGCTTTCAAGGAGTCACCCCGCTCCGACAAGCTGATCGAGATGACGACCAAGAATCCGGAAGTCATGCCAGGCACCGGCAAGCCCATCGGCAAGATGCTCCAGCAGCCCCATGCCGATGCGGAGACGGGTGAGCGGAAGCAGGCTGCGGATCGCATGAAGAAAGTGGCGAAAAACGTACTGGATGCCATGCAGCCACTGGTCCAGAACGGCCAAGTCCGGGTCACCCAGTCACCCCGGGGGGTGACGGTGGAAATCAATGCCAGCGTCCTGTTCAAGAGTGGCGAAGCGGTCCTGCAACCTCAGTCCACGGAAACCCTGGCGGCAGTAGCACGGGTCCTGTCCCAAGTCGAAAATCCGGTTCAGGTGGAGGGGCACACCGACAACATACCGATCAACAGCCCCAGCTTCCCATCCAATTGGGAGCTTTCCTCTTCCCGCGCCGGCAGCGTGGTGCGCCTGTTCGTGGAACAGGGTGTACCGGCTGCGCGCATGGTGGCCATCGGCTATGCCGACAACCGGCCGATCGATACCAACGCCACATTGGCAGGGCGCAGTCGCAACCGTCGGGTAAACGTGCTGATTCTCAACGAGGTGGGCGGGGTAGCCCAGGAGATCGCCATCCAGGAAGGCGTGGGCTTGGCTGATTCACCGGCGCCGGCCAAAACGCCAAGCACACTGGCTCCCCCCGCTGCCCGATAGCTGTGCGGTTGGACTATTCCAGGGCGGCATTCTCGATGTGGAAGCGATAAAGCTCCACGCTGGGTGTCGATTCCATCCGCTTATCGATACGTACCGGCTGGTTGCCCTTGGGAGTACGGATTTCCGCTGCGCTCTCAGGAACGAAGCAGCCGGGCTGCGCCATCAGCAAGGGGGTTTGCTGACTTGCCGCATTGGGGTGCAATAACAAACCCGGCCATTGACGGCCGTTGTCCGAGCGTCGCAACTGGATAGCCAAGGCCTTTGGCGCCAATAGTTGCACCCCGAAGGAAATCTCGCCTTGGGCGGGTATTCGGAACCAGCGCACCAGTCCGACGCCCCATGTATTGCTTCCCTGGCGCACACCCACCACATCGCCGACGCGGATCTGCATGGCATGGACCCCGCTCTTGCTCAGGGACAATCCGCCCATGCTGTCGTTGACCGTCTTGCATTGAACGATGGTGGGCGCCGGATCGTTGCTCGACAGCCCATAATGGATCGTGTCGCTCTGCGTGGCCGGGGCGATCAGCTGGTGCACCGACTTGAGGCCGAAGCACACTTCGAATTCCCGACCATCCTGGTGGCGTCTGCGTTGGGATTGACGCTGCAACGACGCACCCCAGTTGAGCTTGAGTCGGCGCAACATGGAAGGGTATGCGGGATCCCGCGCAGCCTCGGGCAGGCCTATCTTATCCAGATCCTCGCGGCCCTTGATATGTGTGGAGATCAGGGCAAGGTGCTTGGCAAGTTCGGTGGTGTTGAGGATGAGATCCCAACGCGGGTTCATGGGATGGGTTTCACGCGCGATAGGCTTGGGCGGCGAATCGGTGTTGACCTCAATGACGAACAAGCCGGCCTGCCCCTTGGTGTTTTCCTCGGCGGGGAAAATATTGGCCAGGTTTGAGAAGCGGGCAATGATGTCTTTGGCCCAGGGGAGTTCGATTTGTGGAAAGTGGTACGGGTCGGCCAGGGCCATGAGCAACGTGGACTTGTAGATCTGCTCCAGGGAAAGCATCTTCGCCCCCCCCTCCGGGATCACATCTTTCAGGCCATTACGCAACGCGAAGTTATAGGTTTGATGGAGATCAACCCAGACCCCATCCGGCATGGGATCGTGGGTTTCGAAGCTGATTTCCAGCGTGGCCTGGAGAGCCAAAAGGATGCGCTGAAGGTAGAGGGGAGTGGGGTTACCACCGAAAAGGTGGAAACGGCGTTTCAGCCAATCCACCAATAGAATCTTGTAACTATCCGCCATTCCACGCAGCAAGCGCTGGGCCAGGTTGGCGCTGCGGTGCTGCTTGGGCGGCAAAGGGGGCTGGACCGTGCTGTACTGCTCATACAGCGATGCCACGATATCCTCCACGATCGGAGCCAGACGATCGACGATCTTGGCACGGCCGTCCTGGGCAAGGTCAATGCTATTGAGAGTGGCAAGATAATCAGCCATCTCCTCGGCGGCCTCGGACGGATTGGACAGAGGCAGACGATTCAACCATGCCTCAACTTGCTTGGGCTTCGTCTCCAAGGTTATATTCCGCCCCGACTCGCGGGCTGGTAGGACGTATCTAGGTAGCATGTGTCTTCCGTCACTCCTCTCGAGGGATTCTACCTTCCGCCAATTTGGACCGAAAAGGCTTTTCCCAAGTATTCCGGAGCACGCAAATGGATTTCATCGAGAAAATATTCGAAGGCCTGCTCTGGCGTAGTCGCTATGTGGTCATCTTCGCGGTTGTGGCAAGCATGGCAGCGGCTATTGCAATCTTCTACATGGCCACCGTCGATGTCGTCTATATGGTTTCCCATATTCTTCATTATGCCGACCCGGCCCTGAGCCCCGAAGTTCGCAAGAGCCTGCACGATGACACCATTACACATGTGGTGGAAGTGGTGGACGGCTACCTTCTGGCCACAGTGATGCTGATTTTCGGTCTAGGCATGTACGAGTTGTTCATCAGCGATATCGATGAAGCCAAGCACAGCAAAGCCTCCAGCGCCATCCTGGTGATCGAGAGCCTGGACGATCTGAAACAGCGCCTGGCCAAGGTCATCATCATGATTCTGATTGTGACGATCTTCGAACTGGCCCTGAAGCTGCATATCGATTCGACGCTGGACCTGCTCTACCTGGCCGGTTCGGTTGCCCTGATCGGCCTGGCCTTATACCTGACCCATGCCTCAGAGGGACAAGGTTCCCATGGAACCGCGGCCGCCCCGGATTCGCACTGAACTCCGATCGGCCTTATCACTCATAGACAGTCGTCCGCTTCTCTGAAAGTCCCCATGCTCCATCGCCTGTTGCTCATCACACTGCTAGCCCTGACCAGCCTGTCGTCCCAAGCCTTCACCCTGGTGGACAGCAAGGGCAAGTCCCATTCCCTTGCCCAATACAAGGGGAAATGGGTGCTGGTGAATTTCTGGGCTACCTGGTGCCCGCCCTGCCTGGAGGAGATTCCCGATTTGGTCGCCCTCCACGAGAACAAGAAGAACAAGCTGGTGGTGCTGGGCGTCGCCATGGATTACCGGGATGCCAAGCAAGTCATGCAATTCGCCGACCAGATGATGGTGTCCTACCCGATCATCCTGGGTGACCAGAAGATGGCGGCCCAGATCGGCGCCATACCCGGATTGCCCACCACCTATCTCTACAATCCCGAGGGCAAGATGGTGGCCTACAACGTCGGCGCCCTGACCCGGGAAGCCGTTGAACGCTATATCAC
>CAZEOR010000078.1:0-9357 GCA_964513695.1 uncultured Thiobacillus sp. | reverse complement strand
TCAGCTACACGGGCAATACGGGCCCGGTCACCACGGCGCTGTGCAGTGTGAGTGTGCCGATCACGGTGGCGGGTGGGGCAACTGGCTGTAGCGCCACCGATGCCCGGTCGGGCGCGGGTGGCTGGAGCTATACCCCGAACGAAGCCCGTGGCGACAACTCGCTGACGCAATGGGCGGTGCTGGGTTTGAGCGAAGCCAAGAACCGCTGGGCCATCGACGTCAATCCCAAGGTGATCGAACAGTTGGGCTATTGGCTGGACTGGAGCCAGTGTTCGGATGGCACCTTCGGCTATGACGGTCCCGGTAGCTGGTGCAATTACCAGAAGGTCGGCGCCGGTCTGATCATGCTCAAGTATGTCGGCAGGCCGTTGAGCGACACCGCCGTGCAGAATGCCCTGGGCTACGCCAGAACCTACTGGAATACCTATGGCGGCGACTGGAACATGGACAATCTTTACTCCATGTATGGCCTGTATAAGGCGATGAAGGTATGGGGTCTCACCGATGTGGGTCCCACGCCGACCACAGGCCAGGGCTGGGAAGCCCAGTATGATCAAAACCTGATCAATCGGCAGAACGGGGACGGCTCCTGGGATGACCTGGGTGGCTGGATGTATCCGTCCACTGCCGCTGCCGTGGCCATTCTGGCGCCTGAGGTGGCTTCGCTGCCCCCGGTGGCCAACGCGGGCGGACCCTATCCGGTCATCAACGCCAATCAGGTGCTCATGCTGAACGGTGCCAATTCCTATCACCAGGATGCCACGAAGAATCTTGTCCTGTGGCAATGGGACTACGACGCATCGAATGGCTTGTGGTGGGATAGTTTGCCCACGCCTCCGGCAGGAGAAGGTGGAGTCGGTGTGACTTCCCCCGTTTCCTACGCCGACGCGGGCGTCAACAAAGCCTATACGGTCACCTTGCGGGTCACGGACAACACTGCCCCGACGCCGATGACAGCCATGAACACGGCGGTCGTTAATGTGGCGTCTGGCAATGTGGCGCCGGTGGCTGTCCACAATGGTCCGTGGACCGCTTTGCCCAATAGCAATGTCCTGTTCGACGCTTCCGCTTCCTACGATCCCAACGCCTGTACCACGGCCGGCAATCCTGCCTGCCTGGGTGATTCCATCGTTTCGTACGAATGGGATCTGGATGGCGACGGTACCTTTAACGGAGCGGGCGATGGCACACCGGTCACGGCTAACCGGATGAAGGTCCAACGGAACTTCGCCACACCGGGTACTCGTCCGGCGGTTCTTCGGGTCACGGACTCCCATGGGTTGCAAACCACATCGAGCCAACAACTCAACGTGGTTTCGATCGCCCTCGTATACGGTCAGCAATATGATGTCTGCTACCGCGAGCGTACTGACCGGTTTACCGAGCGGATGGGTCTGCGCGTCAAGTTCAAGAACCAAGGTACGGGTACGGCCGAAAGTGTCGTCATGAAGCTCACCAACGCCCCGTCCAATCTGCGCATCAACAAGTCCACGGCCAATCTTGGCGAAGTGGGTCCTGGCGTAGAGAAGGCGACGATGTGTGATGCAGTGACCAAGACGGCTGACATCGAACTAGTGCTTGACCGCAGAATCGCTCCTACCGGTGGTTGGTGGTGGCAGGCGGACTTCGAGTTCGGCGGGACGCATTACTCGGTGCCTAACATTCCCCCACTTGGGCCGTAATCAGACCTGAACGTCACTAACGTACAGTCAGACAGAAGTTTCATCTCTGTCTGACTGTATCAACCCCGACAACAAGGAGTTTCAACCATGGACAAATCAACTGCCAAAGCTGTTCTCGGTGCGGCTGTCCTGTACATGCTGTCGGCATTGCCAGCGACGGCAGCCGATCTCATCCTGAAGGTGGACAGCCAGAAGAAAACGGTCTCTGTAACCAACACGCTGCCTGGCAAAGTCACCATGCTTTACCTGGAAGGGCCTGATAACAGCAATCTGCCGATTTTTGCTCAGCTGGATAAGGGAGCGACGGTGAATGTGCCGCTTCGTTTCACGATGCCAAGCCATGTCGGTAATGCGGTTTGCGATGTTGGAAATCAGCGCCGCTTCCTGACGGTGGAGTTGAAGTAACAACCGCAGCGTTTGTTGTAATTTAGAGCCGGCAAAATCGATCTGCGGGCTTTCGGGTTGGGGGGTGTACGCAAAGTCCACCCCCCAATTTATTTTGAGCGGCACATTTCACGTTTGCAGAGTGCTAATACAATCGAAACCCGTGGTCATGGCTGCTTTACATGGCTTTTTCAGTTCCACGCATGATGGAGATTGCTCACTGATGAACCCGATTGCACATACCTTCGCAAACCCCAAGTCGAAATATTGGCTGCCGTTCGTGGCAACTGCGTTCCTGTATTGGAGTTCAGGGGCCTTGGCAGAGGAGACGGCACAACCCGCGCTTATGCCGGCACCCGCTGGCATGAGCAAGCCGCTTCCTCCCCCTCCGCCGCTTCCCCTGGTACCCAGACCGGGCAAGGCGATTCCCGATTTGCCGATATTTCAGAAAATTGGTCCGGGCCTGTTCGCGCTCGGCGATATCCAGATAAGCAAAAGCGCGAAGAGTGTTTCCTTGCCTGTCGTGGTCAACATGAACAAGGGGCTGCTCGAATACATCCTCGTCCGCAACGGCGGCAAGACCCATGAGAGCCTGTTCCGGACCAGCATCGATCCCACTCAGTTGCAGTTGGCCATGCTCCTGATTGGAACCGAGGGCACTGATAAGCCTTTGATCCACCAAGGTGATCGGGATGTGCCCAGGGGTAATCCGGTCGAAATCACGGTGCATTACCTCAACAATGGCAGGATGGTGCCGCTGAAACCCGAAAACTGGATATCCCGGAAGGCCGATAACACACTGGTGGACAGTGAGCCCTTGCAATGGGTGTTTACCGGTTCCATGGTTAGCAACGGTAAGTTCATGGCCCAGGCCGACGGTTCGATGATCGCCATCTACCACGATCCGTCCGCGCTCATCGACAATGCCTCGCCCGGCGGCGAAAGCGACAGGATCTGGTTCGTGAAGGAGGGGGCAGTCCCTCCGGTTGGCACACCGGTTACCCTGACCATACGCGTCAAGAACTGAAACAGAAAAATCAGGAGTCAATATGAAACTCAAGCTATCCACCGTTTTTGCCCTCTTCTTCTCCGTTTCCTTGCTTCCGGGGGCAGCCGGCGCCGCGGACAAGGTCATCGCAAGCAGCAAGCCCGACTTGTCTTTGAAACTGGAACTGGAAACCGCCATCGGTAAAGGCCTGGGTTGGCTGGCAAGCCAACAGAAGGAGGACGGAACCTGGGGGCAGGCCGAATATCCCGCGCTATCCGCCTTGGCGCTGACAGCTTTGCAGGGCGATCCCTCGGGCACCTACAAACGCAAGTTCGATGCGAATATCAAGAAGGGTTACGACCAACTCCTCAAGAATGCCAAACCAGATGGCGGTATTTACGTGGAGAAGCTGGCCAACTACAACACCTCGATTTCCTTGATGGCTTTGCTTGTGGCCAACAATCCGGGCTATGAGCCGGTCATGAAGAAAGCTCGCAATTTCCTGATCGGCTTGCAGGACAACCTGGGTGAGGATGTGGCCGTTCATGGAGGCGTCGGCTATGGCGGCCGCTACAAGCACTCGGATTTGAACAACACCACGACTGCCCTTGAAGCCCTGCACTACACCCGTTATCTGAAGAGCGATCTGGCCAATGATCCCGAAGCCAAGGATCTGAACTGGAAAGCGGTGCAACTGTTCATCAGCCGCGCCCAGAACCTGCCCGGCTCCAATGATCAAAAATGGGCTAGTGACGATCCCGGCAACAAAGGCGGCTTTATTTATTTCCCTGGGCACAGCATGGCTGGCGAGCAGAAGCTGGATAACGGCAAGACCGCTCTGCGCTCCTATGGCAGCATGAGCTACGCCGGGTTGCTCAGCATGATCTACGCTCAAGTGGATAAGAACGACCCACGGGTCAAGTCGGTAATCGATTGGCTTTCCAGCAACTACACCCTTGATGAAAACCCGGGGATGGGGCAGGAGGGGCTCTACTATTACTACCAACTCATGGCCAAGGCGCTTTCCGCCGCTGGCATCGACACCTTGACCTTGAAAGATGGCAGAAAGGTCAACTGGCGGCAGGATATGGCCAAGCGGCTACTCAATTTGCAGAATGCGGAGGGCTATTGGTCCAACCAGAACGGACGCTGGATGGAAAAGGATCCCATCCTGGTTACCGGCTATAGCACGATCGCGCTGGAGATAATTTACCGGGGGCTGTAACGCGCCCGGTAATTAGTGTCAGCTATGCAAGTGGGGTCAGCCATGCAAGTTATCCAGCAGAAGTTCACAGTGACTTACTCGTTCCCGGTGGTGTTCACCCAGGACGTTTTCGATGTGAACAATACGACGCTGGTTGATGTCATGCGTCAGAGTGGACATTCCCACAATCATGCACTGGTGGTCGTCGACAGCGAAGTGGTTCGCTTGAATCCCGGATTGATGGAACGGATCAGCCAGTATGGAGAGGCGCACAAGTCCGTGATCGGGTTTGTCGCCCCGCCGTATCAAGTCCGTGGCGGGGAGATCTGCAAACATGAACCCCTTGAAGTCGAGCGGATCCACGCGCTCGTGGAGCGGCACAAGATCTGCCGGCATTCTTTCATCATCGCGATCGGGGGCGGAGCCGTGCTGGACGCGGCCGGCTACGCCGCAGCCACGGCCCATAGAGGGGTCCGGCTGATTCGATTGCCGACGACCGTGCTGGCCCAGAACGATGCGGGCATCGGCGTGAAGAATGGAATCAATGCATTCGGCAGGAAAAACTTTCTCGGTACTTTTGCCCCGCCCTTTGCGGTGATCAATGACGACGCCTTCCTGCGGAGTTTGCCGGAGCGCGATCTGCGTGCCGGGATAGCCGAAGCGGTCAAGGTTGCGCTCATCCGGGACCGGGAATTCTTCGATTTCCTCTATGGGGAACGCGTCGGCCTGTCCCGTTTCACCCACGCGGCCATGCAACAGATGATTTTCCGCTGTGCCGAACTGCATCTTCAGCACATCGGTGGCGGTGGCGATCCCTTTGAATGCGGCTCTTCCCGGCCTCTGGATTTCGGTCATTGGGTCGCCCACAAGCTGGAAGAGCTGTCCGGAAGTGAGATCAAGCACGGCGAGGCCGTGGCCATGGGTATCGCCTTGGATTCGCTGTATTCGCATCATCTTGGCATCCTCGGCGATCTGGATCTCCATCGGATACTCACCCTGCTGGAGACCTTGGGCTTCGATCTCTACCACACTGCGCTGTCATGGCTTGATGTCGAGAAGGCCTTGAGCGAATTTCGCGAACATCTCGGCGGCGAGCTTTCGATACCCATGCTCGAGGGAATCGGGCGAAAAGTCGAAGCGCACGAGATCGACATTCCTCTGATGAAGCGTTGCATCACCCTGCTGGCGGAGAGAGCAACCGGCAAGGGGATGGAAGTTGCCAGACACAAGCCCTCCCTCCATCACGGCCTGGAGCGCTCGGGAAGCAAGACGTCCTGAGCCGGGAGTTGGGCAAGCCCGGCTTTATTGCAAAGAACCCATTTGCACTGACGTTTTGTCTTGCGTCCTGGTCTAGTCCCGATGTTTCGGAAGGGGGCAAAGGCCCTTGAAGTCCCAATGTTGTCTTACGCCCCAGGATCCATCTACGCCAGGGGCGGAACTCACGGAGAATGGAGACAATGAGTGAGGCCGCAAGAGAATTGCTGCAAGAGTGGCTGTTGAAGCGACTCGACGACACGAATAGGAATTGGTTGCTCGGCCAGACAGCAAAGCTAGCATCCGATCATGGCGACCAATCCCTACATATTGCATTCGGCCTGGTTCCCCGATGGCTGGGCAAGGCGTCACTGAATCCGTCGGCGGAAGAATCAGCTGCCGCCGCCCGCTGCGTCGAGGGATGGACGCCACGCGATTGGAGCATCGCTGATGCAGGGCGCGTGGTGTTGCTCTCCGGGTTGCCCGGCAAAGACCCGGACTTTGCCCCGCGTTTTCGCGCGTTGTGTCAGACAGCGGAAGTCGCGGAGGCCATTTCCCTGTATCGCGGCCTGCCCTTGTATCCGGAGCCGGCCAGCCTCGAACCCCAAGTGGGCGAAGGACTGCGCAGCAACATGCGCTCCGTTTTCGAGGCCATCGCACACAACAACCCCTACCCGAAACACATTTTCGACACCCATCGCTGGAATCACATGGTGTTGAAGGCGCTGTTCGTCAACAGCAGCCTGTGGCCGATTCAGGGATTGGATGAGCGCGCCAACGAGGAACTGGCCCGGATCATGCTCGATTTTGCCCATGAACGATGGGCGGCCGGTCGTGAAATTCCCTATGAAATCTGGCGCTGTGTCGGGCCGTTTGCGCATGGTGCCGCCTTGGAGGATCTGGAACGAGCGATATCGTCCGGCGCTCCAGTCCAGCGGCAAGCGGCGGCTTTGGCTCTGGCGGCCAGCCCCGATCCCGGTGCCGCCGACCTGCTGAATCGGAACCCAGCCCTGTCCGCAGATATCGCCTCCGGCAGACTCACCTGGGCTGTGCTTCATTGAGCCCCGCCTTTGCCGCCACAAATACCCATTACCCTGAGGAGAGAGACAGACCATGATGTTCATTGATCCGCACGCGCATATGATCTCCCGCACGACTGATGATTACGAGGCCATGGCCGCCTCGGGTGTCGTGGCCGTGATTGAACCAGCCTTCTGGCTCGGGCAGCCGCGAACCAATGCGGGTTCCTATCTCGATTACCTGTCTTCCATCGTCGGCTTTGAGCGGTTTCGTGCGAGTCAATTTGGTATTCGCCATTACTGCACGATCGGACTGAATTCGAAGGAGGCGAATAACGAGGAGTTGGCCGAAGCCGTCATGGAATTGATCCCCCGTTTCGCCCTGAAGGAGGGTGTGGTCGCCATCGGTGAAATCGGCTACGACGAACAAACGGCCCTGGAAGACAAGTACTACCGGCTTCAGTTGGAGCTGGCCAAGGAGCTTGATCTGCCCGTCATGATCCATACCCCGCACCGCGACAAGAAAAACGGAACCACACGTTCAATGGATGTGTGTATCGAACACGGTCTGGACCCGCGCAAGGTGGTGGTGGACCACAACAATGAAGAAACCGTGAGAGAGGTGCTGGATAGAGGATTCTGGGCTGCGTTTTCGATCTACCCAAGCACGAAGATGGGCAATGCGCGCATGGTCGAAATCTTGCGCCAGTACGGTGCCCGCCAGGTTATCGTCGATTCGGCCTGCGACTGGGGCATTTCCGAACCCTTGGCGGTGGCCAAGACAGCAAAGCTTGCATTGCAAAGCGGCATTGGCGAGGACCAGGTCCGTCTCGCTTGTTACCAGAATGCACTGGATGCCTACGGCCAGAGCGGCCAGATGAAGGAAGAGGACTGGATCAACCCCCAGCCTATCGATCAGCGCGCATTGTTTGAGGGCAACTCCATTCTCCGCGGAGGACGCGAGCCCGTGATCGAAACACCCATCAATCGTCGTTCAATGGATGATCTGATCATCAAATAGCGCTGGCCGAAAGCGCGTGGGACATGCCTGCCAGGCAGTTCGGCCTGGCAGGCATGTCTCACGCCAGTCGTTTATTCATCTACCTCATCGATCACCTCGCCGATTTCAACATTCCGCAGTGGATGTTGCAGTGTCAGTCGGCGATCCGCTGCCTGCGCGCACGTATCTGGTACACGGTGCATCAGTTGGAGCGCCAACGGAGCGCCAACGACAATCGCCTCGTTATCCGGCTGGCAGCGCCCCTCCCTGAAGCCTGTCGAACGCAATCTCTGAAGATGTGCATTGCAACATCGCTGCCGGATTTCTCCCGCGGGCGTGCCTGTGCAATCTGTGGATAAGTCTGGAAATAGCCTGCCAAACCAGACGGAATCCGGGTCTGCGAAATGGCCGTTCTGTAGATAACCCGGTGGATAAGCTGTGCATAAAAAAACAGTTGACGCACCCAAAGTGAACACTAGAATTAGTGACAACAAAGCCGCAAAACACTAGATTTAGTGTTTACTAATAAACTACCGGATGTCTGAGACTGACCGGGCAACCAAGCCAAAGGAGACGCACCGATGCAATCCGCCGCCGATATTCCGTCCGCCGCCAGCCTGTCCCACCTCCCTCCCGCTTCCCTCTCCGAAGCCCCCGCCGCACCCTCCGTCTACGCCGATCACAAGATCATCCGCCGCAACGGCGCCGTGGTGGCTTTCGAGCCGTCCAAGATCTCCATCGCCCTGACCAAGGCTTTCATTGCCGTCAACGGGGGACAGGCAGCGGCGAGCGCCCGCATCCGCGAACTGGTGGAGAACCTGACCGGCAACGTGGTTTCCGCCCTGATCCGGCGCCAGCCCAACGGCGGCACCTTCCACATTGAGGACATCCAGGACCAGGTGGAACTGGCCCTGATGCGCTCCGGCGAGCACGAAGTGGCCCGGGCCTACGTGCTGTACCGGGAAAAGCGCAACGAGGAGCGCAACAAGCAGAAGCGTCAGCAATCCCAGGAAAACGCCCTGTTCTGCCTGGAAAACGGCGAGCGCCGGCTGCTCAACCTGGACCATCTGGCCGCCCTGATCGCCGCCGCCTGCGAGGGCCTGCCGGAGACCAACCCGCAAGCCATCCTGCAAGCCACCCTGCGCGACATCTACGACGGCGTGCCCATGGACGAGGTGCGCAAGTCCCTCATCCTCTCCGCCCGCTCCCTGATCGAGAAGGACCCGGACTACAACTACGTCACCTCGCGTCTGCTGATGCACTCCATCCGCCGCGAGGTGCTGGGCGAGGAAGTGGGCCAGGCCGAGATGGCCGCCCGTTATCCCGACTACTTCCCCGCCTACATCAAACAGGGCATCGAGGCCGAGCTGCTGGACGAGCGCCTGCAGCAATACGATCTGGCGCGTCTGGCCGCCGTGCTGGACGCCAGGCGCGACCTGCAATTCCAGTACCTGGGCCTGCAAACCCTGTACGACCGCTACTTCCTGCACATCGACGAGCGCCGCATCGAACTGCCGCAAGCCTTCTTCATGCGCGTCGCCATGGGCCTGGCCCTGAACGAGATCAACCGGGAAGAGCGGGCCATCGAGTTCTACGAGGTGCTGTCGAAGTTCGACTACATGAGCAGCACGCCCACCCTGTTCAACGCCGGCACCCGCCACAGCCAGCTTTCCAGCTGCTACCTGACCACCGTGCCGGACGACCTGGACGGCATCTACCAGTCCATCAAGGAAAATGCCCTGCTGCAAAAGTACGCCGGCGGCCTGGGTAACGACTGGACCCGGGTGCGCTCCCTGGGCGCCTACATCAAGGGCACCAACGGCAAG
>CAZEOR010000077.1:0-9358 GCA_964513695.1 uncultured Thiobacillus sp. | reverse complement strand
ACGGCGCGGGCGGTTTCGGCGGCGGCGGCGCTGTGGGCGGAACCGTCCGTGGCCAGCACGATGCGCTGGGTCCAGACCTGGCCGGCACGGGGCACCATCAGCACGTTGCAGGGGGCGTGACCCGCCACGTGGGCGGTGGCGTGGCCGACCATGAGCCGGGCCAGGCCGCGCTTGCCGCGCCGGCCCAGGACGACCAGATCGGGTTTCAGTTCCTGTGCCGTATTGACGATTTCCTGATGGGGTTCCTCGCCGTAGACAAGCTGGGTGTCACAGGAGACGCCCACCGCGGCGGCGGCGGCCACGACCGCGTCGATGCGGGCCTGGGCCTCGCGTTCCATCTGGGCGCGCAGGCCGTGGGTGCCCACCCCTTCCAGATCCTGGGTGGAAAGGACGATGGTCATGACGGTGAGCCTGGCTTCGCAGCTCTTGGCCAGGTCGATGGCCACCCGTTGGGCGCCGGCGGAGAACTCGGAGCCGTCGGTGGCGAACAGGATGTGCTTCAGGTTGTTGCTCATGATTTTCCTTAGGCCCTCTGGGCAAGCTTGTGGGCGGCCATGCCCTTGATGAGGGCGATGATGATGGTGAGGCCGCCGACGGCGAGGGCGAGCACCAGGGTGCCGTCGCCCAGCATCTTCAGGGTGTTGATGGTGGAGTCCTGCATGGTCTCGATCAGGCCCAGCTTGGACAGGTAGCCCGGCACGTAGAAGAAGCGGGAGAACAGCACGATGACCATGATGATGCCCATGACGAACTTGACGATGGAGTCCTTCACGTAGGTGGTGCCGATGGCGCCGATCTGGATGCCGAACAGGGAGCCGGCCAGGATGATCATGGCCAGGCGGATGTCCACCACGCCGTCCAGGGCGTACAGGATGGTGCCGCCGGTGCCCATGACGAAGGCGATGACCAGTTCGGTGGCGGTGGCCATCAGGGCCGGGGCGCCGAGCACGTAGATCATGGCCGGCACGCCGATGAAGCCGCCCACCGCGATGGTGGCGGCCAGCATGCCGGTGGCGAAGCCCAGAGGCACGATGAAGAGGACCGAGACGCGGGCCTTGAGGCTGGTGAAATACATCATGGTGCCGGGGATGTTGACGGACTGGACCCAGCGCGCCAGCTTCGGAACCACATGGGGCGCTTCCACGCCCTCTTCCTTCTCCGCCTTCATCATGCGCAGGGCGTCGCGCAGCACGAAGCTGCCGACGATGGCGAGCACGATGACGAACACCACCGAGACGTACAGGCTGGTGCCGATGTCGCCATAGATGTGCTTCACCTCGGTCATGGCGTGTTTGCCGACCAGCACCCCCGCCTCGGCGAAGATGCCCATGATGATGCCCAGCTTCACGTCCACCTGGCCGTACTTGTGGCGCTTCATGGCGCCCACCAGGGATTTCGGGAATTTGTGGCAGATGTTGGAGGCCACGGCGACAATGCCGGGCACGCCCAGGGTCATCATGGCCGGGGTCAGCACGAAGGCGCCGCCGGAGCCGATGAAGCCGGAAACCATGCCGCCGACGAAGCCGACGACGAACAACGCGATGGCGTTGTAGAGATTGATGTCGATGAACAGGCTGCTTTCCACTTTGCGATGCTCCGTTGATTACTTCTTGGTGGTGGTGGTCTTGGCGGCGCGCAGTCCCAGGGTTTCCCAGAAGTGGCCGGTGAAGTGGCCATGGAAATACGAGAACACGAAGGCGACGACGACGGGGATCAGGAACAGGCTCTTTTCACCTTTGATGGTGCGTTCCGCCCAATCGACGAACAGGTCGGAGTTCATCAACAACAGGGTGTACAGCACGAGGCTGGCGATGCCGTAGAGCAGGGTGGCCGCGATGGGCTTCTTGTGGGACATGGTTGATCCTCAGGGTTGCGAAATGGGAGTGGCGGAAAAGGGCGCGGCGTGGCGCGGGGAGTCCTTGCCGGCGCGGGATTTCTCGGCGGCCGCCTGTTCGCCGACGACGACGACCGGCACCGGCGTGGTGTTGTCGAACAGGCCGCGACGGCCGCGCACCAGGGAACGCACCGGGTCGTCCGCCGTGCCGGACACGGCGAACAGCACACTGGAACGGCGTTGCAGCACGCGCAGCACGGCGCGCCGGCTGGCCGCGCCCAGTTCCTCGGCTTCGCAGGCGATGCCGCTGAGGGCGGGCAGGTGTTCCGCCAGCAGGTCGCGCAAGCCGGCAGGGTCGGTGGTGATCAACAACAGGTCGGCCTGCATGCGGCGGCAGACGCCGATGACGTATTCCATGACGGGGGCCGGCAGTGTGGTGCCGACGCCCAGGGCGATCAGCTTGCGCGGGCTGGATGCCGGCGGCGCGGCGGGGGAGGAAGATGAATTCGACGGGGATGGGTTCAACGCTGCCTCCATGCGGTAGCGGCCGCTCACCTCGCCGGCATCGGCCTGGGCGAGGGCGCTCAGGGCCTGCTTGATCTGATCGGCAAGACGTTTCATATGTGGCTCCGGTATTGGCTGGTTGCCCCGGTCATCGTTGGCGATCCAGGGCGGTAGCCTTATCGCAAGGGCTGTGCCAGCCGCAGAATTTTCGTAACCGATTGTTTTTATTGTGTTTTGTGGTGGAGGTGGTCAAGATTGACGTTTCAGATTAGAAACGTCTTAACGGAACCTTGACGTAACGGCCTGATTGACAAGGGTTCGCATAAGGCGTTTAGAATCCGAAACATGTTTCACATCTGAAACGGCCATGCCCAGCATTCGCGGCAAGATCACTTTGGGTTACCTGGCGCTGGCGGTCGGCGTCGGCGGCTTCGTGCTGTTCGCTTCCGCCGATCTGCGCTTCCTGGAAACCCGCGTGCGGGAGGGCGTGGCCATTTCCGCGTTCCGGGAAACCGCTCAGGAAATGCGCCGGCACGAGAAGAACTATTTTCTCTATCGCGGCACCGGCGAACTGGACGAGGCGCGCGTCCTGGCGGGCAGGCTGGCGGAGCAGATCGACAGCGAGGCCAATGCCCTCGCCAGTGTGGCCCGCGCCGACGAATTGCCCGCCCTGGGGCGGGCGATCCAGCGCTACCGGGCGTTGATCGAGCATCCCATCGAGTTCGGCGAAGCGCTCGGTGGAGCCGAGGCCGACATCCGCGCCGCCGGACACGAGATATCCGAACGCAGCGACCAACTCGCCGAGCGGGAGCGGACCTCTCTCATCGCCACCCTGCGCCAGTCGCGCCACGCCTTGTTCTGGTCCGTCGGCCTGGTGGCTCTGCTGGCCCTGGCCGGCGGCCAGTTGCTCTATCGCGCCGTGGGGCGCCCCCTGCGGCGCCTGGAGGAGCAGTTGGAGCCCCTCGCGGAGGGCCGCTACCACGCGTTTTCCATGGTTTCCCGTGACCGGGAGATCGTCTCCTTCACCGCCGCGCTGAACCGCATGCTGGAGGAGCTGGAACTGCGCCGGCGCCAGGTGCTGCAATCGGAGAAGCTGGCCGCCCTGGGCACCCTGGCTTCCGGCGTCGCCCATGAGTTGAACAATCCCCTGGGCAACATTTCCGGCGCCTGCCAGATATTGATGGAGGAACTCGGCGGCCTCGACGCCCTGCCCGCCGATACGCGCAAGGCCCTTGGCGAGTGGCTGACCCAGATCGACGACGAGACCGAGCGGGCCCGGCGCATCGTGCGCACCCTGCTCGACTACAGCCGCAAGCCGGTGCGGGAGGGCGCGTCCTGCCTGCTCGGCGAGGCCCTGGAGAAATCCCTGCTGCTGCTGCGCCAGCGCCTGCCCGGCGAGGATTGCGTGCGCCTGGATCTGCCGCCGGACCTGCGCGTCTGTGCCGACCCCCAGCGCCTGCAACAGGTGTTCATCAACCTGATCCAGAACGCCCTGGATGCCGGCGGCGATTCGGTGCGCGTGACCATCCGCGCCCGCCAGGCCGGCCCGGCCGATTGGCCGCCCCCCGGCGCGGGGCTGGTGGTGGGCGCCGAGAGCGGCCGCTCCGCCGTGCTGATCACGGTGGAGGACGACGGTCCCGGCATCCCCGCCGAGCGGCTGGACCATATCTTCGATCCTTTCTTCACCACCCGCGCCCCCGGCGAGGGCACCGGCCTGGGCCTCTACATCGTCGGCGAGATCGTCCAGGAACAGGGCGGCGCCATCGCCGTTTCCAGTCCGCCCGGCGGCGGCGTGAGCTTTTCCCTGTGGCTCCCCTGCGGAGAGACGAAATGATCCGCCACGGTTGGCACCTCTTGGTTCCCCCCTTTTCCAAAGTGGGGAGTTGTCACCCCAAGGCACGCCCATGACCGCCATCAATCCCCCCCGCCTCCTCATCGTCGACGACGAAGCCGCCGCCCTGAAGAACCTGTCCCACCTGTTCCGCAAGGATGGCTACGCGGTCACCGCCTGCCAGAGCGGCCAGTCCGGCGTGAAGGAACTGCGCGAGAAGGAATTCGACGTGGTGCTCACCGACCTGCGCATGAAGGGCGTCGACGGCCTCGCCCTGTTGCGCCAGGCGCGGGAGGTGCAGCCGGATTGCGAGGTCATCGTCATCACCGGCCACGCCACCCTGGATTCCGCCGTGGAGGCCATGAAGGAGGGCGCCTTCCACTACGTCGCCAAACCCTACCGCCTGGACGAGGTGCGCCAGGTGGTCAAAAGCGCCCTGGACGTGGTGAGCCTGAAGCGGGAGAACCGCAGCCTGCGCCGCCGCATCGAGGGCTACCAGGGCGCGGTCAACATCATCACCCAGGACCTGGGCATGCAGCGGCTGCTGGATACCGCGCGCCAGGTCGCCCCCTCCGACTGCAACATCCTGGTCACCGGCGAATCCGGCACCGGCAAGGAGTTGATGGCCCGCTACGTGCACATGCACAGCGCCCGCGCGGCCCAGGCCTTCGTCGCGGTGAACTGCGGCGCCCTGCAGGAGGAACTGCTGGCCAACGAACTGTTCGGCCACGAGAAGGGCGCTTTCACCGGCGCCGACCGCATGAAGCGCGGCCTCATCGAAGTGGCCGAAGGCGGCACCCTGTTCCTGGACGAGATCGCGGAAATGACCCCGGCCATGCAGGTGAAGCTGCTGCGCGTGATCCAGGAACGGGAACTGCTGCGGGTGGGCGCCACCGAGCCGGTGAAGGTGGACGTGCGCTTCGTCGCCGCCACCAACCGGGACTTGCAGGAAAACGTTGCCAGCGGCCGCTTCCGCGCCGACCTCTATTTCCGCCTCAACGTGGTCAACCTGGCCTTGCCGCCCCTGCGCGACCGGCGCGACGACGTGCCCCTGCTGGCCTTCTACTTCCTGAAGAAATTCGCCCTGGCCATGGGCAAGCCGGTGGACGATATCGCCCCCGACGCCCTCACCCTGCTGTCCCGCTACGACTACCCCGGCAACGTGCGCGAACTGGCCAACCTGATCGAGCGGGGCGTCGCCCTGGCGCGCGGCAACCTGCTGGAAGCCGCCCACCTGCCGGGCAGCCTGCGCAGCCTGAGCGTGCGGGTGACCTCGGCGCCCGTCACTCCGAGCGAACTGTCCACCCTGGAAAAGAATGAGGCCGCCCACATCGCCCGGGTGCTGGAATACACCGGAGGCAACCGCAACCAGGCCGCCGATATCCTGGGCATCGACCGGGTTTCGTTGTGGCGGCGGATCAAGCGTTACGGGCTGGAGTAGGGGCAGGAGGGTATACCGGTCTGCTCCCGGGGCGGCATGGCCCGGTAACACTGAATCAGGCAGTGGATTAAACGCGACAAACGATGCCGGCAATGGCGAAGATAAGACGGTTCGCCACACACCGAATCGCAATCGCGCCTGCTCCGGCACCTCCGTAGGCTGTCGGTTCATCCGTTCGGGCCGGCTCGAAACGCCTTTTCGATGGTAACGTGGCGTCTCCTATCTCTGGAGGGGAAGCGGCCTTGCATGACCTGCGCGCGCTCGTGGTGGACGACTCGAAAGTCGGGCGGCTGACCATGTTGAAGAAGCTGGAGGCGATGGACGTCAAGGTGGACCTGGCGGAATCGGGCCAGCAGGCTCTGGATTACCTGACCCGGCACCGGCCCGACGTGATCTTCATGGACCACATGATGCCGGACATGGATGGTTTCGAAGTGACCCGGCGCATCAAGGCATCGCCCGCCACCCGTGACATTCCGGTCATCGTCGTCAGCGGCAACGAGGACGAGGAATTCTTCCGGGAGTCCCGTGCGGTCGGGGCCGTCGATGCCATCGCGAAGCCGCCGGCCAACGAGGTGCTGGAAACCCTCCTGGCGTCGCTGCCGAAGCGGGTTGTGGAAGCGCCCGCCGAGCCGGCACCCCAGCCGAAAGTGGTCGAGCCCGTCCCGGCACCGTCCGTGGACATGGCCGAGGTGCGTGCGTTGGTGGAGCGCCTGGTGGGGGCGGCCGTGGCGCCGCTGCGCGACGGCTTCATGGCCGAAATCGGCCGACGGCTGGAAGCAGAAGCCAGGAATCAGCGCATGGCGCTGGGGGATTGGGGTGAACGGCTGGACCAACAGGCGGCGGCCATGGCCGAACTCCGGCGTGGTGCTGAGGATGCGGAAACCCTGGGGAACCGGTTGCAGGCCCTGGAACAACGGCTGGCTCCCCTGGAAGCCGAGGCGGGCAGGCCGTTGCCGGATCTCGACGCCTTGCGGACGGACATGGAACAGCGGGTTGCCGCCGGTCTGGCCGAACTCCGGGCCGGGACCGATGGGATGGCGCCACGCCTGGAAAGCCTGAGTCACGATTTCCAGGATTTGCGCGCCAGCGTGGATGATCACGCCGCTCGGAGCGAGCAAAGGTTTGCTGGGGTGGACAGCCGATTGGATGCGTTAGCCGAGGATCTGGGCCGGGTTTCGCGGGATGAGCAATCCCTGCGATCCGCTCAGGCGGAGATGGAGCAACGCGTGGAGCAACGCGTGGAACAACGCATCCAGCAGATGCAGTATTCGGTCGATGCGGCTCAGCAGGCCGCCGTTCCCGTTCAGGAAGAAGTGGGCGAAGCAGCGAGCGATGCGCTCCAAGCCATCCAGGTCGAGCTTGGCGAGCTGCGCGAGCACCTGAGCGAAGCCCGGCTGCGTGAGAGGGTCGCGGAAACCTTGGGCAGCCTCCAGCCCGCCGCGGCGACGCAACAGCCTGTCGAGGAACGGGAGCCGCCGCGGCCGACTGCCGCCGGGGGCCTGCAAGCCGAGGTGGATCGATTGAAGGGCAAGGTGAAAACCCTGAGCACCATGATCGCCATCGGTGGCGCGGTCCTGCTTGCGGTGATCGGCGTGGTTTTGCTCCGGGGCTGAAGCCGGCCCTGATATGAAAGGCTCGATTCGCGTTACCCATGGATGCCCTTGAAAGCTTCGAATCCTCGGTCCCCCTTTTCCAAAGGGGGAGGCAACCCACCATCCACGCCAGCATCCGCTCATCAGGTAACGCGAATCGAGTCATGAAAAAAGGCCGGCTTGCACCGGCCTTTTCGCTGGAGAAAAGCCTCGTCAGGCCCGTGCCGGCACCAGGCAGAAGGCGTCGTCCTTGGCTTCCTCGCCCAGGCGGGCTTGGATGGCTGCAATGGCCTGGTCCTCGGTGGCGAAGATGTTGGCCTGGCTGATCTTGTCGAACAGGCCGGTGGAACGCATCACGTCGAGGATTTGTTTCTTCAGGCCGGAGAACACCACTTCCATGCCGCCTTCTCGCAGACGCTCCACCAGGTGGTGCACCACTTCCTCGCCGGAGGCGTCCAACTGGTTGATGGCATCCCCCACCACCAGCAGGTATTTTGCATTGGGTTTGGCGGCAACCAGTTCCAGCACGGCATCCTCGAAGTGGGCTACGTTGGCGAAGTACAGCGAGCCGTCGAAGCGCATGGCGATGATGTGGGGGCTGGTGGGCAGGGTCGGGTTGACCTTGATGTCGCGCAGGGTGCCGTCCGGGAAGCGGCCGAGCTGGGCCACGCGCGGCTTCATGGTGCGGTACAGGTACAGGATGATGGCCAGCCCGGCGCCGATCAGGATGCCCTTGTCCAGGTGGGGCGCGGCGATCAGCGTGATGACGAAGGTGGTCAGGGCGACGATGCCGTCGAACTTGCTGGCCTGCCAGGTGTGCTTCAGGGCCTTGGGCGTGATCAGGCTGGTCACCGCCAGCAGGATGATCACCGCCAGGGTGGCCTTGGGCAGGTGGTACAGGTAGTCGGTCAGGAACAGCAGGGTCACCGCGACGAACAGGCCGTTGAACACCATGGCGAAGCCAGTCTTCGCGCCGGCCTGAAGGTTGATGGCCGAGCCGGTGAAGGAGCCGCAGGCCGGATAGGCCTGGAAGAAGGCGCCGCCGATGTTGGCCAGGCCCTGGCCGATGAGCTCCTGGTTCGGGTCCAGGCGCTGCTTGGTCTGGGCCGCCAGGGCCTTGGCCATGGAGATGGATTCCATGAAGGCCACCAGGGCGATGATGAAGGCGGCCGAGAGCAGGGACATCATGGCGTCCAGGGATAGGGGCGGAATGCGGAAGGCGGGCAGGCCGGAAGGAATCTTGCCGACCACGTCGCCGCCGCCGATCAGCTTGACCTCGCCCTTCTCGATCTTCTTGATGTGCCAGTGGCGTCCGTCGGTTTCCACGCCGGCGGGCACCTGGCCGGCGATGTACAGGGTCGCGGCGGTTTTTTCCTCGGCCTTGGCGCGCTCGAACTGGAGCTTGCGGATGGCGTGCATGCGCTCCTTGTTCTCGTCCTCCAGGGTGGCGATGTCCAGCTTGTAGACATCCATGGTGTATTCCAGATCGGCGGCCAGGCGCACGTCGTGCGCCTTTCTCGCCTGTCGCACCTGGCCGGCCAGGGCGGTGGCCTCGGCGCTCATTTCCTTGATGCGCTTGTCGGTGCCGGCATAGGCGCTGACCAGTTCCTGGGCGGTCGGGTCGGCGATGTGTTCGGCGGCGGCGTTGGTCTTGTGCTCGAAGCCGAGGAGGGCGCTGGCGACGATGGTGACCACCACGGCGATCAGCACGGACAGCTTGGACAGGGCCGGGATTTTCTTCAGGCCCAGCATCAGCGCCAGGGCGAACACCGACATGGCCAGGGTGGGCAGGTGGGTCTGGGGCAGGTAGCCGAACATCTCCCAGATGTCGTACAGGAAAGAATCGCTGCGCCCCTTGGGGATGCCCAGCAGCATGTCGAGCTGGGACAGGGCGATGATCACCGCCGCGGCGTTCATGAAGCCCAGGATCACCGGATGGGAGACGAAGTTGACGATGGTGCCCAGCTTCACCGCGCCCAGGCTGAACTGGATGATGCCCACCATCAGGGACAGCAGCAGCGCCAGGCCGATGAACTCCTCGGAGAAGGGCACCGCCAGGGGGGTGATGGCGGCGGCGGTCATCAGGGAGACGATGGCCACCGGGCCGGTGGAAAGCTGCCGCGAGGAACCCCACAAGGCGCCCAGGATGGCTG
>CAZEOR010000076.1:0-9487 GCA_964513695.1 uncultured Thiobacillus sp. | reverse complement strand
TTATTACGGCGGCCTGGTGGCCGCGCCGGTGTTCTCCCGCATCATGGCCGGCGCCTTGCGTTTCATGGCCTTGCCGCCCGACGCGCCCTTCGACCGGGGCAGCGCGCCACCCGGGGCAGCGCCCATCGTGCCGGAGTCGGTATGACCGCGGCCGTGGACATGACGCCCTATCTGGAACTGGCTGCCGAGCTACGTACCTTGGCGCCGGCCGCCCGCAACATGACGGCTGACAGTCGCAGAGTTCTGCCCGGCGACATCTTCCTGGCCCACCCCGGCGCGCTTCACGACGGTCGCGCCCATATCGCCCAGGCCATCCACGCCGGTGCGGCCGCCGTGGCCTGGGAACCGGAAGGCTGGTCCTGGCGTCCGGATTGGCGGGCGCCGCATCTGCCCGTCGCGGGCTTGCGCCAACGCGCCGCCCGTCTGGCCGCCGCTTGGCATGGGCAACCGTCCGAATCACTGTGGATGACCGGCGTCACCGGCACCAACGGCAAGACCTCCGTCGCCCAATGGCTGGCGGCCGCCTGGACCGCCCTGGGCCGCAAGACCGCCACCATCGGCACCATCGGCAACGGCTACATCGACGGTGAAGGCAAGGTCGGCGCGGAAGGCGCCTATGCCCACGCCACCCACACCACGCCGGATGCGGTCACCCTCCAGGCCATGCTGGCCCACTACCGGGATGCGGACGCCCGGGGTGTTGCTATGGAAGTGTCGTCCCACGGCCTGGATCAGGGCCGGGTGGACGGCGTGGCTTTCGATGTGGCGGTATTTACCAACCTGTCCCGGGATCACCTGGATTATCACGGCGACATGGCCGGCTACGCCGCCGCCAAATCCCGCCTGTTCCACTGGCCTGGGCTGAAGTGGGCGGTGCTCAACCAGGACGACGAGCTGGGCGCCACATTGGTGTCTGAATTGCGCGACCGGCCGGTCAAAGTGATCGGTTATGGCTTGAAATCCGGTGATCTTCGCGCCAAAACCTGCCACGCCGATCGCCTCGGCCTGCGCCTGGAAATCGTCTCCCCCTGGGGGCGTGGTGAACTGGTTTCCCCCCTGCTTGGCGAGTTCAACGCCTACAACCTCCTGGCGGCGCTGGGCGCACTGCTGGCCGGCAACGTCCCCCTGGATGATGCCCTGGCCGCCTTGGGGCGGGTCCACCCCGCCGCCGGGCGCATGCAACGCGTCGAAGGACCGGATGATGGCCCTACAATCGTGGTCGATTTCGCCCACACACCCGATGCTCTGGAAAAGGTGCTGGCCGCGCTGAAGCCGCTCACCACGGGCCGGTTGATCTGCGTGTTCGGCTGTGGCGGCGGCCGCGATACCGGCAAGCGGCCTCTCATGGGTGCGGCGGTGGCTGCTCGGGCTGATGGCGCCATCATTACCAGCGACAACCCGCGCAACGAGGATCCCGCCCGCATCGTGGAAGACATCCTGGCCGGCATGCCCCCCGGCCAGACCGTCATGCTGGATCGCCGCGCCGCTATCCGCGCCGCCATCCTGGACGCAGCGCCGGAGGACATCGTGGTGCTGGCCGGCAAGGGCCACGAGGATTACCAGGAAATCCTCGGCGTGAAACACCCCCTCTCCGACTTCGTCGAAGCCCGTCTGGCCTTGGCCGCACGGGCCGGATCAATCGATGGATCGACCACCGAAAGGAGTTCCCGTGCGTCTGCATGAAGCCGCCCGCGCCCTGAATGCCCGGGCCGTCGGCGCCGACGTGGAAATCGCGTCCGTCTCCACGGACACCCGCAATCTGCCCGCCGGCTGCCTGTTCGTGGCTTTGAAGGGCCCCCGTTTCGACGGCCACGACTTCGCCGATCAGGCCCTGGAAAAAGGCGCTGCCGCGGTGATGGTGGAAGCGGGTGCGAATCTTCCGCTTTCCCCCGCCTTGGTGGTGGACGACACCCGCCTGGCCCTGGGCCGCCTGGCCGCCTGGCATCGCGCAAACATGCCAGCCAGACTGGTGGCCATCACCGGCAGCAATGGCAAGACCACCGTGAAGGAGATGGTTGCGGCCATCCTGGCAGCGGAAGCCGGCGCAGAAGCCGTGCTCGCCACCTCGGGCAACCTGAACAACGACATCGGCATGCCCCTGACCCTGCTCAAGCTGACACCCGCCCATCGCTACGGGGTCATCGAGATGGGCATGAATCACCCGGGCGAGCTGGCTTACCTGACCGAGATTGCCCGCCCCGATGTGGCCGTGGTCAACAATGCCCTGCGCGCTCATCTGGAAGGCCTGGGCAGCGTGGAAGCCGTGGCACGGGCAAAGGGCGAGATCTATGCCGGCC
Source organism: uncultured Thiobacillus sp. (assembly GCA_964513695.1). GTDB lineage: Bacteria > Pseudomonadota > Gammaproteobacteria > Burkholderiales > Thiobacillaceae > PFJX01. The sequence goes on along the minus strand of CAZEOR010000076.1, from coordinate 7,190 downwards.
TCGGACAGGCTGGCATCGCCATTGTCAACGCCGACGATCCCCATGCCGGCCTGTGGCGGAGCATGAATAACACCAGAAAAGTGCTGTCCTTCGGCTTTTCCCGTGATGCGGACATCAGCGTGCGCACCCTGGATGACACCTTGGTGAACTGGCAGCTGGCTTCCACCCGGTCCTCGCTGCGCCTGAGCACGCCGCAAGGTCTGATCGAGACCTCCCTCCAGTTGCCCGGCGAACACAACCTGGCCAACGCCGCGGCTGCGACCGCCTGCGCCCTGGCGCTGGGCGCAGGACCGACCGCGATCGCACGGGGTCTGGCCCATTTCGGCGGTGTGAAGGGGCGTCTGCAGGTTCACCCCTGCATCCTGGGCGCCACGCTCATTGACGACACCTACAACGCCAACCCGGATTCCATTCTGGCAGCCATCCAAGTGCTAACCGAACGGCCAGGCAACCGCGTTCTGGTTTTGGGCGACATGGGCGAACTGGGTCCTGGCGCTGCGGACCTGCACCGGGAAATGGGTGAGAAAGCACGGGCCGCCGGCATCGAGAGGCTGCTGTGCCTGGGCGAAATGTCTGTGCACACAGCACAAGGATTCGGGCCAGGCGCCATGCACTTCGAGCGCATCGAGGAATTGCTGGCGGAAGTCGAATGCGCCCTCGCGCCCGGTGTGACGGTGCTGGTGAAGGGCTCCCGCTTTATGAAGATGGAACGGGTGGTGCAGTCGTTCATGGAGAGAGTGGACAGCCCCCACGCTTCGCTGCCCCCCGAGGGGGCGGATTGCCCTCCTCGGGGCGGCCCCACGGAGGGCAAATCATGCTCCTGATGCTCGCCAAGTGGATAGGCCACGACATCCGCCTGTTCAACGTTTTCAACTACATCACCCTGCGGGCGGTGCTGGCGGCCCTGACCGCCCTGCTCATCTCCTTCATCGTCGGACCCTGGATGATCCGCAAACTCACCGCCCTCAAGGTGGGCCAGCCGGTGCGGGACGACGGGCCCCAGACCCACCTGGTCAAGGCCGGCACGCCCACCATGGGCGGCGCCCTGATCCTGGCTTCCATCATCGCCACCACCCTGCTGTGGGCGGACCTGACCAACCGCTACGTCTGGATTTCCCTGGCCACCCTGGTGGGCTTCGGCGCCATCGGCTGGGTGGACGACTGGCGCAAGGTGGTGGAGAAGAATCCCAAGGGCCTGGCCTCCCGCTGGAAGTACTTCTGGCAATCGCTCATCGCCGTCGCCATCGCCGCCTGGCTGGCCTGGTCCGCCCACCTGCCGGCCCAGACCGAGCTGATCCTGCCCTTCTTCAAGCACATCATCATGCCCCTGGGCGCCTTGGGCTTCGTGGTGCTGGCCTATTTCGTCATCGTCGGCAGCAGCAACGCGGTGAACCTGACCGACGGCGCCGACGGCCTGGCCATCCTGCCCACCGTCATGGTGGCCGGGGCGTTGGCCATCTTCGCCTACGTGGCCGGCCACGCGGTGTTCTCCAAGTATCTGGGCCTGCCCCACATCCCCGGCGCCGGCGAACTGGTGGTGTTCTGCGCCGGCATGGTGGGGGCGGGCCTCGCCTTCCTCTGGTTCAACGCCTACCCGGCCGAGGTGTTCATGGGCGACGTGGGCGCCCTGGCCCTGGGCGCGGCGCTCGGCGTGGTGGCGGTCATCGTGCGCCAGGAGATCGTGCTGTTCATCATGGGCGGCGTCTTCGTCGCCGAGGCCATCTCGGTCATGGTCCAGGTGGGCTCCTTCAAGTTGCGCGGCAAGCGGGTGTTCCTCATGGCGCCCATCCACCACCACTTCGAGAAGAAGGGCTGGAAGGAGACCCAGGTGGTCGTTCGCTTCTGGATCATCTCGATGATGCTGGTGCTCATCGGTCTTGCCTCCCTGAAGCTGAGGTAACACGGCCATGAAACGGAAAATCACCAACTACGCCGGCTGCAAGGCCCTGGTCGTCGGCCTGGGCGATACCGGCGCGGCCTGCGTGCGCTGGCTGGTGGAACACGACGCCGTGGTGCGCGCCACGGATACGCGGGAGGAGCCGCCCCACGCCCAGCGCGTGCGCGAAGCCTTCCCGGAAGCGACCCTGCGCCTGGGCGGCTTCGACCGGGCGGACTTTGAATGGGCCGATCTCATCGTGGCCAGTCCCGGCGTCGCCCTGGCCACGCCGGAACTGCAATGGGCGCTGAAGGCGGGCAAGGATGTGGTGGGCGATGTTGAACTGTTCGCCCGCGCCATCCAGAACAGCACGGCCTACGTCATCGCCATCACCGGCTCCAACGGCAAGAGCACCGTCACCAGCCTGGTGGGCCACCTGTGCGCCGCCGTGGGCCTGGACACCGTGGTGGCGGGCAACATCGGCCTGCCGGTTCTGGACGCCCTGGACAACCAGGACACCCTGGGGCGTTGCCCGGACGTGTGGGTGCTGGAGCTGTCCAGCTTCCAGTTGGAAACCACCTCCAGCCTGAAGCCGGACGCCGCCACCGTGCTCAACATCTCCCAGGACCACATGGACCGCTATGTGGGCCTGGACGACTACGCTGCGGCGAAGGCCCGGATCTTCGCGGGCAACGGCATCCAGCTCCTCAACCGGGACGATCCGGCGGTGATGGCCATGGCCCTGTCTGGGCGGACCCAGTGGAGCTTCGGTATCGCCGGTGAAGATGCATTGAAGTCTGGCGAATTCGGCCTGACCACCCGCAAGGACCGCCTCTGGCTGTGCGAAGCCGAGGAAGCTCTGTTGCCGGTGGACAAACTGCCCATCGCCGGATTGCATAACGCCGCCAATGCCTTGGCGGCCCTGGCCCTGTGCCGTGCCATCGAGCTGCCATACGAAGGCTTGGTGCCAGCCCTGAAGACTTTCGAAGGACTTCCCCACCGGGTGCAAAAGGTGAGCGAAGTGGCCGGCCGCACCTTTTACGATGACTCCAAGGGCACCAACGTGGGCGCCACGGCGGCCGCTCTGCTGGGATTTACCGTACCGGTGGTATTGATTGCCGGCGGCGACGGCAAGGGCCAGGATTTCTCGCCTTTGAAGAATGCGGTGAGGAATGCCCGCGCGGTAGTCCAGATCGGTCGCGATGGACCGCTGGTCGAAAGTGCCTTGGCTGGCGCCTGCCCGGTACGACGGGCGGAAAGCATGGAAGAGGCCGTGAGTCTGGCCTTCGATCTATCCCAGCCGGGCGATGCCGTGCTGCTTTCACCGGCCTGCGCCAGTTGGGACATGTTCCGCAACTACGCCCACCGCGCTGAAGTATTCATCGCGGCGGTCAAAGCCTTGGGCAAGGACGGCCATGTTTCATAACGCCGCGCTGAAACGCACCGCTTTGACTCCCTACGACTGGGGGCTGGTGTTTGCCGCAATGAGCCTGCTCATGATGGGTCTGGTGATGGTCTATTCGGCTTCCATCGCCATTGCAGAAGCCAAATCCGCCGCCAATCAGCCAACCTTCTATCTGATACGTCACGCCATGTACCTGGTGATCGGTCTGGGCGCGGGTTATGCCGCCTTGCAGATACCCACCCAGACCTGGCAAACCCTGGCACCCTACCTGTTCATCGCCGGAGCGGCTTGTCTGGTGCTGGTGCTGATCCCCTTCATCGGCAAGGAAGTTAACGGCAGCCGGCGTTGGATTCCGCTTGGCCCCCTGGGCAATTTCCAACCATCGGAACTGATGAAGTTCGCCACTATTCTGTATGCCGCCGATTACACGGTGCGCAAAGCGGCCTTCATGCAGAAGCTGAAAAAGGGCTTCATGCCCATGTTCCTGGTAATGCTCGGTGTGGGCGGCCTGCTTTTGCAGGAACCCGACTTCGGCGCTTTCGTGGTGATCGTCGCCATCGCTCTGGCCGTGCTTTTCCTTGGCGGGCTCAACGCCCGCCTGTTTGCGGGGCTGATCGTGCTACTGGGCATCGGCTTCATGCTGCTGGTGATCCTCACGCCCTACCGCATGCAACGGGTGGTGAGTTACCTCAACCCCTGGAACGATCCTTTCGGGGCCGGATATCAGCTTTCCCACGCCCTCATCGCGCTGGGCAGCGGCGAACTCACCGGCGTCGGCCTGGGCGACAGCGTGGAAAAGCTGTTCTACCTGCCTGAGGCATACACCGACTTCCTGCTCGCCGTGATCGGCGAGGAACTGGGTCTGCTCGGCGTAATGATGGTGATCGGTCTGTTCGCCTGGCTCACCTGGCGCGCCTTCTCCATCGGCTGGCAGGCCGGCCTCATGGGCCGCAACTTTGCCGCGCTGGTGGCCCAGGGCGTGGGTGTCTGGATGGGTATCCAGTCCTTCATCAATATGGGCGTCAACCTTGGACTGCTGCCAACAAAAGGCCTCACCCTGCCGTTGATGAGCTATGGCGGCTCCGGCATCGTCGCCAACTGCCTGGCCCTGGCCGTGCTGCTCAGGGTGGATTTCGAGAACAGATGTTTGATGCGGGGGAAAAAACCATGAGCGCGCCCCGCACCGTCCTGATCATGGCCGGCGGAACCGGTGGCCACGTCATGCCCGCCCTGGCGGTCGCCGAATTTTTGCGCGGCGATGGCTGGCGCGTGGTTTGGCTTGGTACCCGTGCCGGCATGGAAGCGAAATTGGCCGTCGAGAAGGGCTTCGAAATGGCCTGGGTGCGTGTGGCCGGCGTGCGCGGCAAGAGCCTGCTCACCAAGCTGCTGTTGCCTGCCAATCTGCTCGCCGCGTTCTGGCAGGCGGCCCGGACCATATTCCGCGTGCGGCCAGACGTGACCCTGGGTCTGGGTGGCTACGTCGCATTCCCGGGCGGCATGATGGCAAGCCTGCTGGGCAAGCCCCTGGTGATTCACGAGCAGAACGCCATCGCAGGACTCACGAACCGGATATTGGCCTGCCTTGCGGACCGGGTTCTGCTGGGCTTGCCAGCGGCCTTCACCCATGGCAAGGACAAACCCCTGCCTTGCGGCAAGGTGTCAACGACGTGGGTAGGCAACCCGGTTCGTCCCCCAATTGCCGCGCTACCGTCTCCGGACGAGCGTCTTGCCGGCCGGACCGGCTCGCTCCGTTTACTCGTTGTGGGCGGTAGCCTTGGAGCTCAGGCCCTAAACGAACTGATTCCGCAAGCCCTGTCTCGTTTACCCGCGACGGCACGGCCCCAGGTTCGCCACCAGTCCGGAGCCAGGCACCTGGATGCACTCAAGGCCAACTATCAGTCGGCCGGGGTCGAATCGGAATGCCTGGCATTCATCGACGATATGGCCGAGGCCCTGGCCTGGGCGGACGTGGTGATCTGCCGCGCCGGCGCGCTGACTGTGGCGGAAATCGCCGCCGCTGGCTGCGCTGCCCTGTTCGTGCCCTTCCCTTTCGCAGTGGACGATCACCAGACCGCCAATGCCGATTTCCTGGCCGGGCAGTCTGCCGCCTGGCTGGTCCAGCAGAAAGATTTGGGCGCGGAAGCCCTGGCCGAATGGCTGGCGGGTCTGGACCGAAAAATCCTGCTGGAACGGGCAAACAAGGCCCGCGCCCTGGCCAAGCCCGAAGCGACGGCTGCGGTGGCTCGGGCGGTGAAGGAGTTGGCAAAATGAAACACAAAGTCCATCGCATCCACTTCGTCGGAATCGGCGGGGCCGGCATGAGCGGCATCGCGGAAGTCCTGCTCAATCTGGGCTATAAGGTGTCCGGCAGCGACGGCGCCAGCAATGCTGTGACCCAGCGGCTGGCGGGCATGGGCGCAACCGTGTTTCAGGGCCATGCCGCGGAACAAATCCGGGATGCCGACGTGCTGGTGATCTCCAGCGCCATCAAGGATGACAACCCGGAAGTGGCGGCGGCGCGGGAGAAGCGAATTCCCGTTGTGGCTCGCGCCATGATGCTGGCCGAGCTGATGCGCTTCAAGCAGGGCATCGCCATCGCCGGCACCCACGGCAAGACCACCACCACCAGCCTGATCGCCAGCGTGCTCAACGAAGCCGGCCTGGACCCCACCTTCGTGATCGGCGGCAAATTGTTGGCGGCTGGCGCCAATGCCCGCTTGGGACAGGGCGAGTGGCTGGTGGCGGAAGCCGACGAATCTGACGCCTCCTTCCTGCATCTCTCGCCGGTGGTTTCCGTGGTCACCAACATCGACGCCGACCACATGGAAACCTACGGCCATGACTTCGAGCGCCTGAAGGGCGCCTTCGTTGAGTTTTTGCACCGCCTGCCGTTCTGGGGCATGGCCATCGTCTGTGCCGACGATCCGGTGGTGCGCGGGCTGCTGCCCCGCATCACCAAGCCGGTGATGACCTACGGCACCACGGATGACTGTGCCATCCAGGCGACCAACATCCGCGCCGAGGACGGCCGTATGCGCTTCACCGCCGTGCGCAACGGCGTGCGCTCGCCCATCGATATCACCCTAAACCTGCCCGGCATGCACAACGTGCTGAATGCGCTGGCGGCGGTGGCGGTGGCCTGGGAACTGCAAGTGCCTGATGTCGCGGTGCAAAGGGCGCTGGCCAATTTCAGCGGTGTTGGCCGGCGCTTCCAGCGCTACGGCGAGATCGTGCTTGACTCAGAAAACGGGGAAGCGCGCCACTTCACGCTTATCGACGATTACGGCCACCACCCGGTGGAAATGCGCGCCACCCTCAGCGCGGCGCGCGGCGCTTTCCCCGGCCGCCGTTTGGTGCTGGCCTTCCAGCCACACCGCTACACCCGGACACGGGATCTGTTCGAAGACTTTGTGCAGGTGTTGTCCATGGCGGATGCGGTGCTGCTCACAGAAGTCTATGCCGCCAGCGAACAACCCATCGTCGCCGCCGACGGGCGCAGTCTGGCCCGGGCCGTGCGCGTGGCAGGGAAAGTGGAGCCGGTATTCGTTGCTGAGGTGAACGACCTGCCCGCCAGCCTGGTGGATTTCATCAAGGACGGCGACGTGGTGCTCACCATGGGCGCCGGTTCGATAGGTCAGGTACCGGCCCGGCTGGCAGCCCTGGGCCACATCGACGGAGTGGATTCATGATCCTTGCGGAACGCATGATGGCTGAGACGCCCCTACCCGCAACGCCCTCCAACCACGCCCTCACCGGTATTGCTGGCGCACAGGGCACTCTGGAACTTGGCGCGGACATGAGCCGCTATACCAGTTGGCGTGTGGGTGGGCCGGCAGATCGGCTCTATACCCCCGCCAATCTGAGATCGGAAGAGCACACGTCTGAACTCCAGTCACGTGAGCTTATCTC
>CAZEOR010000075.1:0-9600 GCA_964513695.1 uncultured Thiobacillus sp. | reverse complement strand
TTAGCCCACACACGCTTTCCAGGCGTGCGACTTAAACCGCTCATCCACCTCTCCGGAAGGGGCGGGAGAATACACGGAGGTGTTCGGCGAGGCAAGGCGGAAGCGTCGCTGATAGAATCCGCGCGCCATCCAAAGATATCCTGAACATGCCCACACCCCATTTCGACGAACGCCTTTCCGTGGTCGTCCCCGTGAAGAACGAGGCCGAGAACATCGAGCCCCTGGTCCGAGAGATCATCGCAGCCATCTCCAATCTCGACGAATTCGAGATTGTCTATGTGGATGACGGCAGCACTGACGGCACGCTGGCTGAATTGAAGCGACTGACCACAGAACTTCCGCAGTTGAAGATCGTCCGCCACCAGGCCAGCTGCGGCCAGAGCACCGCCATCACTTCCGGGGTATTGGTCGCCCGCTACGCCTGGATCGCCACCCTGGACGGGGATGGCCAGAACGATCCGGGCGACATTCCCAGCCTTCTCGCCCGCTTGAGAGCTTCCAAGCCGGAAGAGAACCTGCACATGCTGGCCGGCTGGCGCGCCAACCGGCGTGACACGTGGTTCCGGCGTTTTTCATCCAGAGTCGCCAACGGCGTGCGCGCCAGCCTGCTCAAGGATGCCACCCCGGATACCGGTTGCGGCCTGAAGGTATTCAGCCGGGAAACCTTCCTGCGTCTGTCCTATTTCGACCATATGCACCGTTTTCTACCGGCCCTTGTGCAGCGCCATGGCGGCCGGGTGGAATCGGTGGTGGTGAACCATCGCCCCCGGGAGCGGGGTACTTCCAAATACGGTCTGAATAACCGCCTGTGGGTGGGCATCGTCGATCTGTTCGGCGTGATGTGGCTGATCCGCCGCGCCAAGCGGCCGGTCATCATCGAATCCTGATCGGCCCCATGTCCCCCCGCGCCATCCTCAAGGGCCTGCTGCTGATCGCTTCCCTGGTGGCTCTGGGTTTCCTGGCCAAGCATGGCCATCTGGCCGATATGCTGTCGGAGCAATGGATCGACACGGAAGTGCGTGGCAAGGGGTGGAGCGGCTATCTGGTATTCCTGGCCATGGGCGCCCTGACCACCGCCGTCGGCTTCCCCCGACAGGTGGTGGCATTCCTGGCCGGCTACGCGTTCGGCTTCATCAGCGGCACCGCCTTGGGCACGGCGGCGGCCCTGATCGGCTGCATTTTCGCCTTCTTCTATGCCCGCTGGTTCGGGCGCGGCCTGATTGCCCACCGTTTCCCCGGCCGTATCCGCAAAGTGGACGATTTCCTGCGCGGCCACCCGTTCAGCATGGCGGTGGTGATCCGCCTGCTGCCGGTGGGCAGCAACCTGGCCACCAATCTGCTGGCCGGCGTCACCAGCGTGCGTGGACTCCCTTTCTTTGCCGGCTCCGCGGCCGGCTACATCCCCCAGACCCTGGTGTTCGCTCTGGCGGGCAGCGGCGTGAACTTCAATCCTGCTTTGCGCCTCTCCCTGGCCGGGGTTCTGTTCGTGGTCTCCAGCCTGATCGGAGTCTGGCTTTACCGTCGCCATCGCCACGGTGCCGCCCTGGAAGAGGATCTCGACCAAGCCCTGGGCGATGAATCGGCCAAATCCCCCAAGAAGTCATGAACACCTACGGTAACCGTCCCAACTGGCTCGCCTGGCTCGTCTGGCTTGCCCTGCTGGCCGGGATTGCAATCCTTAGCCGCCCTGCCCTGCCCCTGGATGAAACCCGTTATCTGTCGGTTGCCTGGGAGATGTGGCAACGGGGCGACTTTCTGGTGCCTTTCAAGAATGGAGAGGCCTATAGCCACAAGCCCCCTCTCCTGTTCTGGCTGATCCACGCAGGTTGGTGGGTGGCCGGTGTAAACGACTGGTGGCCACGCCTGATCTCGCCTCTGCTCGCGCTGGCTGGCACCTGGATGACTTGGCGCCTGGCACGCCGCCTCTGGCCCGACTCGCCCAATTCGGCCCGTTTCGCCCCGCTGGTGCTGCTCTCCAGCCTGCTCTGGTTGCTCTACAGTCAGGCGCTGTTCTTCGATGTGCTCATCGCCATTTGCGCCCTGATCGGCCTCACCGCCCTGGTGGAAGCCGCCCTTACTGGCCGTCGAGGTTGGTGGGCCCTGTTCGGACTGGGCATCGGACTGGGTGTGCTGGCCAAAGGACCGGCCATTCTGGTTCATCTGCTGCCGGTGGCTTTGTTGGCGCCTTGGTGGCTGCGGCACTCCGCCCAGGCACCGGTCTGGCCCCGCTGGTATGCCGGTGTCGGTCTGGGGCTGTTGCTGGGCGTAGCCATCGCCCTGGCCTGGGCGATTCCCGCCGGCTTGCAGGGTGGAGAAACCTATCGCAACGCCATCTTCTGGGGCCAGACGGCGGACCGCATGGTGCAATCCTTTGCCCATCGTCGGCCGGTATGGTGGTACTTGGCCGCCCTCCCGCTCTTCCTCTTTCCATGGCTTTTGTGGCCCCGCCTGCTTGGCAACATGGTCAGGACGTTGCGCGCCGACTGGAAAGATGCCGGCCTGCGCTTCGTCCTGGTCTGGTTCGGAAGCGGTTTGCTGATCTTTTCCGCCATCAGCGGCAAACAACCCCACTACCTGCTGCCCGAATTCCCCGCCGCAGCCCTGCTCATCGGCCATGCCCTGGCCCGGAACCCCACCCAGGCACGGCCCTGGCTGCCCGGACTCGCGCTGTTTGCCCTGGCTCTGGCGGTCAGTTATCTGGTGCTCGGGCCGATTGACTCCAATGGTGCATTAAGATTTGCCGCGAACCTGCCAGGCTGGGCTGGCATCGGCTTTCTTTTAGCTGGCCTGCTGGCACTGTCCAAGGCTGGCCATCCACTGGCCAGGGTCAACAGGCTGGCCTGGGCGAATCTGCTCGCCATGCTCTGGATGTTGCTCGTCATCGTCCGCTCCTTCGCCCCGGCCTACGACGTGGCCCCCGTGGCACGGGAACTCGCCCACCACCAAGCCCAGGGTCATGCCGTGGCGAACGAGGGCAAGTATCACGCCCAGTATCAGTTCGCCGGACGTTTGACACGCCCGCTCACCGCGTTGTCGGGCAAGGCGCTGGCGGACTGGCTGATAGCGCATCCCGACAGCATCGCTGTCGTCTATATCGAGAGGAACGAGGACCCTGCTCCCTTCCATCCCTTATTCAGTCACGCATACCGGGGCATCACCTCGATTCTCATCGACCGGCGCGGTGCAGCCGCTCTAGCCGGCCTGACCGAATTGCCCGCGGAAGATAACGAGGAATAAACCCATGGACATGGCGTATCGCCGCCTTGGCGACAGCGATCTCGATGTGTCGGCCATCTGTCTCGGCACCATGACCTTCGGTCAACAGAACGATGCGGCCGAGGCGCACGAACAGATGGATTACGCCTTTGAGCGGGGCGTCAACTTCATCGATACAGCAGAGATGTACCCGGTACCGCCCCGGTCCGAGACCTGCACCCGCACGGAAAGCATCGTCGGCGATTGGCTCGCGACGAAACCTCGGGACCAGGTCATCCTTGCCACCAAGGTCACCGGGCCTCGCCGCGCCATGAGCTGGATCCGGGGCGGACCGACAGCGCTGGACGGCGGCAACATCAGAGCCGCCCTGGAAGGCTCCCTCACCCGCCTGCGCACCGATTATGTCGACCTCTATCAGATTCATTGGCCGGAGCGGAACGTGCCCATGTTCGGCATGTATCAGTTCGATCCATCCAAGGAAACCGATGCGGTACCTATCCGCGAACAACTCGAAGTGCTCTCGAGCCTCGTCAAGGCCGGCAAAGTACGTTACATCGGACTGTCCAACGAGCACCCCTGGGGCGTGATGGAATTCCTGCGTCTGGCCCGGGAACATGGGTTGGAACGGGTGGTGTCGATCCAGAATCCCTACAACCTGATCAACCGGGTTTTCGAAACCGGGTTGGCGGAAATCGCCTACCGCGAGCGCATCGGCTTGCTGGCCTACTCACCTCTGGCCTTCGGCCACCTGAGCGGTAAATATCTGGCCGACTCCGCCGCCTCTGGACGAGTCACCCTGTTCAAGGGCTTCGCCCAGCGTTACGAGAAACCGAATGTGCAACCCGCCGTGGCGGCATACGCGGAACTCGCACGGGAACTGGGAATGACACCTGCCAGGCTGGCACTGGCTTTCGTCTACCGGCGCTGGTTCGTGGCGAGCACCATCATCGGCGCTACGACCATGGCCCAACTGCGGGAAAACCTGGATGCGTGGGATGAGGTGCTGACGGAAGCGGCGATGGCCCGGATCGAAGCGCTGAATTTGCGCTATTTCAATCCCGCGCCTTGAAACCACCAACCTGAAATGCCGGCCGCCACGTAGCGGTGGCGGCCCGGCCAAACCAACATTATTTCTTCTTCTTGCCTTTGGCGGCGTTGGCAGCGGCGCTAAGAGCGGCACCGGGCTTGAAGCGCACCACTTTCTTGGCGGGAATCTTCATTTCCTTGCCGGTCTGCGGGTTGCGACCGGTGCGGGCCTGACGTTCCTGCACGCTGAAGGTGCCGAAACCAATGAACTGGACGTTTTCACCTTTGGCTAGCGCATCGGAGATGGCTTCGATGGCAGCGGCGACGACAACGGTGGTGGCGGCTTTGCTGGCGTTGGCTTTTGCGGCGACGATATCAATGAGTTCAGCTTTGTTCATAGTGAAGTCTCCTGGTTGATGTCATGGGAAATGACGGGGCGGATCATAGCAAGGCTGCGGCGTTTGTGGATTGCCGCGCATCACTAATTTCAAGCAATTCCGTGTCTTCGTGACGATATGGCGGGCTGCAACAACACAGGATGAGCAAGGTTTCGACTCCCGTGTTCTCGACGCAATGCGCGGTTTCCGGAGGAATCAGCACGGTATCGCCCGGAAACACGTCAAAAACAACGTCTTCCAGCGTCATGCGCCCTTGGCCAGCGGTCACGTGGTAAAGCTCTTCTGTGACGTGATGCCGATGCAGACGGGTGGCGCTTCCTGGCGGCACGCGGGCCTCCGCCAGACTCTGCCGGCGAACCCCGTGGCGATCCGGATGCATCAGTTCCCGTATCTCAGAACCATCCAGGGTCAGGTAAGGTTCGATGTCGGCAAGGCGGGTTAAGGATTGGGGCATGACGTGCGAGTGTAAAAGCATGCCGGCTTACCAGTTGGTCTCCCGCTCAGCCGTGGCGGAAATTCGATGAATGGAAAGATCGGCGCCGTTGAACTCTTCCTCGGCGTCCAGACGCAGGCCCACGCTGGCCTTGAGGATGCTGTAAACGATGCCGCCGCCGATCAAGGCAATCACGATGCCGGTCAGGGTACCGACCAACTGGGCCGCGAAAGTCACGCCACCAACGCCTCCCAGCGCCTGCAGGCCGAAGATACCGGCGGCGATGCCGCCCCAGGCGCCGCACAGGCCGTGCAGGGGCCAGACGCCCAGCACGTCATCGATCTTCCATTTGTTCTGGGTGATGGTGAACATGATCACGAACAGCACGCCCGCCACCGCCCCGGTAATCAGGGCGCCCACCGGATGCATCAGATCGGAGCCGGCGCAAACCGCCACCAGGCCGGCCAGAGGACCGTTGTGGATAAAACCTGGATCGTTCTTTCCGACGAACAGGGCGGCCAAAGTCCCCCCCACCATGGCCATGAGGGAGTTCACCGCCACCAAACCGGAGACAGCCTCCAGGGTCTGGGCGGACATGACATTGAAACCGAACCAGCCCACCGTGAGAATCCAGGCTCCCAAGGCCAGAAAGGGGATACTGGAAGGCGGGTGGGCGGACACCATGCCGTCATTGCGGTAGCGGCCACGCCTGGCTCCCAGTAACAACACGGCCGGCAGAGCGATCCAACCACCCATGGCATGCACCACCACTGAACCGGCGAAGTCATGGAACTTGGCACCGAACGTCGCGCTCACCCAGTCCTGGAAACCCAGGTTGTTGTTCCAGGCCAGTCCCTCGAAGAAGGGATAGATCAAGCCGACCAGGATGAAGGTGGCTGCCAGTTGGGGGTTGAAGCGGGCCCGCTCGGCGATGCCCCCTGAAATGATGGCAGGAATGGCTGCGGCAAAAGTCAGCAGAAAGAAGAATTTGACCAGGTCGTAGCCGTTCTTCTGCACCAGATGCTCCGCGCCGTTCAGGAAACCGACGCCGTAAGCCACCCCGTAACCGACAAAGAAGTATGCGATGGTGGAAACCGAGAAGTCGGTGAGTATTTTCACCAAGGCATTTACCTGGTTCTTCTTGCGTACCGTGCCCAATTCCAGAAAGGCGAAGCCCGCGTGCATGGCCAGCACCATGATGGCACCCAGCAGAATGAACAGAACATCAGCGCCTGATTTGAATGCATCCATATTGCTCTCCTAAAAACGGGAAATACGAAAGCAAGAGCCATGCCTTCTATTGGGGCGTCATGCACTTGAAACGTGATTTCCCATATCCGAGCGGAAATCCATTCAAAACACCCGGATAAGCATCTGAAATCATGGATTCATCGCACAGACCCGAGGCAATATCGGTTACGTAACCACACGCTCAAGCCCCAGTTGGATATCGCCCAAGCAAAACAAAAACGCCCCTTAATGGGGCATTTTTGTTTTGTACAGCACCTGTCTAGTGCATCAGCCTGCTTTGTTCTGCTCTTCCTCTATGTTGTTCAATTCGGCTTCCAGTTCATCCTCCGAAAGCGGCTTATAAGCGTCCACCTCGGCTGGAGCCGGTTTGTTCTTGACCATCCAACCGGCAACGATGACGCCCAATTCGAACAACAGCCACAGGGGCACCGCAAGCATGATCTGGGAAACCACATCCGGCGGCGTGAAGATGGCACCGATCACGAAAGCGCCGACGATCACGTAAGGGCGCCCTTCCCTGAGCTTGCTCACTTCGACCATGCCCGTAGTCACCAGGACTATGACCACGATGGGCACTTCAAACGTGATGCCGAAAGCCAGGAACATGGTGATGACGAAGTCCAGGTATTTGCCAATATCGGTCATCACCGCCACACCATGGGGTGCGATGCCGATGATGAAACCGAACACCACGGGAAACACCAGGAAATAGGCAAAGGCCATGCCGCAAGCGAATAACACGACGCTGGCCACCACCAAGGGCAGAATCAGTTTCTTCTCATGGGAGTAGAGCCCAGGGGCGATGAAAGACCAGACCTGATAAAGAATGTAGGGTAACGCCCCCAGAAAGGCGGCCATCATGGCCACCTTGATGGGAACAAAAAAAGGCGTGACCACTTCGGTGGCAATCATCTGCCCGCCCTGGGGCAACTTGGATAGCAGCGGCTGCGCCAGCAACGTATACAGGTCGTTGGCAAAAGGGAACAGGCAGACGAACAACACGATCCAGGCGATGGATGCGCGCAGCAACCGATCGCGCAACTCGATGAGATGGGAAATGAAAGTTTCCTGGCCGTCGATATGCATGGCGGAAATCCTTTCAGCCTACGGGGCCATCGGGATAATCGTCAGGCAGACGGGCTACTTTGGGCTGCGGCGGAACCAGTCGGCCGTCCTTTTCCACTGGTGCATCAACGGGCACGGCAAGCATCTCAATACTCGGCTTCGCATCCACCTGAGTGGGGAGTGGGCCATCTGTTGCTGGCAAGGTGTCATTGCCAGTGGCCGTTGCCTCGGCTTTTATCTTCTCGTATTCCCGCATGGCAAGACCGCCGTCCGTGGCGCTCATGGCCTGCATGACCCGGCTGATCTGGCCGGACTCCTGTCCAGCCGCTGCCTCCACCTGGCCGGTGGTGTCAGTGACCATGGATTGGATGTTCTCGGCAGTTTCAAGCACGTCTTCCTGGGTCCGGCGTACGGCATCGCCAGCCATGATCTCGTACTTCTGCGCGGTGTCCTTCATGTCCTGCTGCATCTTGCGCAGTTCATCCAGCTTGATGTCCCGGTCGATGTCCTGCTTGACCTGGGATACATAGCGGTTGAGCCGGCCAAGCCATTGTCCGGCGGTACGGGCCACCTTGGGCAGCCGCTCGGGACCGATGACCACCAGGGCCACGAGACCGATGACGAGGAGTTCGGAAAAGCCAACGTCGAACATGGTTTGCGCGATTGAGATATTGGTTGGCGATGGTGTGACTGAATGTCACAACCCACCGGCCGTCAGCTCTGTTGCTTGTCCTTGACCTCGCCCTCGATGGTGGTGCCGTGGGTTTCGCCTTGGCGGGGCAATTCGGTGGGCTTGTTCTTTTCCTCGTTCATGGCGTCCTTGAAGTTCTTCACGGCACCACCCAGGTCGCCGCCAATGTTGCGCAGTTTCTTCGTGCCGAAAATCAGCAACACGATCACCAGGACGATCAACCAATGCCAAATGCTGAATGAGCCCATATGCTTCTCCTCGATCAAATTTCAGTTACAGGGGGCGCGGCCCGCTGCCGCCAATGACATGAACGTGCAAGTGGAATACTTCCTGTCCACCGCCTTTGCCCGTGTTGATAACAGTACGAAAACCTTCCGTTAAGCCCTGTTCGCGTGCCAAGCGGGGCGCCAGTATAAGGATTTTTCCCAGCAAGTCCCGATGGCTTTCGTCGCAATCATCGAGAGAGGCCACATGGACCTTGGGAATGATCATGAAATGCACCGGCGCGACCGGATGGATGTCATGGAAGACCAGCACATCGTCGTCCTCATAAATCTTGCGGCAGGGAATCTGCCCCGCCACGATCTTGCAGAAAATGCAGTCGCTCATGATGATGCCTCCTTATCCCTGGCTATTCCCGACGGGCGGCTTTCTCCGCCAAGCCGGACAGCCCCTCGCGACGAGCCAGTTCATTCAATATCTCGCTGGGATGGATGCCCTGCTGGGCCAGCAAAACGAGTGAATGAAACCACAGGTCGGCGGTTTCATAGACCACCTTTTCCCGCACGCCGTCCTTGGCGGCCATGATGGTTTCCGCCGCTTCCTCCGCCACCTTCTTCAGGATGGCGTCCAGCCCCTTGGCGTAGAGCTTGGCCACGTAGGAGCTTTGCGGATCGGCCTGCTTGCGGGCTTCAAGGGTTTCCGCCAGACGGTCCAGGATATCCTGGCCGGACACAGCAACCTGACTCATTTCTTGTATATCTCGTGAGGGTCCTTGAGCACCGGTTCCACCGACAGCCATTGGCCGTTCTCCAGTTTCTGGAAGAAACAACTGCGCCGGCCAGTATGACAGGCGATGCCGCCGATCTGTTCAATCTTCATCAGGAGCACGTCCTCGTCGCAATCCAGTCGAAGCTCCAGCACCTTCTGGGTGTGCCCGGATTCCTCGCCCTTGTGCCACAGCTTCTTGCGGGAACGGGACCAGTAGACCGCCTCGCCGGTCTCCACCGTGCGCTTCAGGGACTCCCGGTTCATCCAGGCCACCATGAGGATGTCGCCGCTCTGGGCATCCTGGGCGATGGCCGGGATCAGGCCATCCTCGGACCAGTTGATCTTGTTGAGCCAGGACTCGTTCGCCGTCTTGCTCATAGCCTTACCTCGATGTCTCGCTCGGCCATGAAGCGCTTGCACTGCTCCACGGTGTATTCGCGGAAGTGGAAGATGCTGGCGGCCAGCACCGCGTCGGCGCCGCCGATCTTCACGCCGTCCGCCATGTGTCGCAGGTTGCCCACGCCACCGCT
>CAZEOR010000074.1:0-9733 GCA_964513695.1 uncultured Thiobacillus sp. | reverse complement strand
CCGACGCGGCCAAGATCCTGCCGGGCGAGTATTACTACACACCGAAAGATATGGTGATTGTCACGGTGCTGGGTTCCTGCGTATCAGCGTGTATTCGCGACCGCGTTTCCGGCATCGGCGGCATGAATCATTTCATGCTGCCGGAAGGCGGTGGCGACCGGCACGATATGCTTTCCAGTTCCGCCCGATATGGCGGTTATGCCATGGAAGTGTTGGTGAACCAGTTGGTGAAACTAGGCGCGAACCGGAGCCGATTGGAAGCCAAGGTGTTTGGAGGCGCAGCGGTGCTGAGGGGGTTCACCACTGTGAATGTGGGAGAAATGAACAGCGAGTTCGTGCTGGAATATCTCCATACCGAGCGCATCCGCATCCTGGCGGAGGATCTCAAGGGTCTCTTTCCGCGCAAGGTCTATTTTTATCCCGCCACCGGCCGAGTCATGGTGCGCAAGCTCAAGTCCGTGCACAACAACACCATTATCGAGCGTGAAAAGGATTACGGACAGCGGCTCAAGGCCGCGCCCATCGCCGGCGATGTGGAATTGTTCTCCTGATCGGGATTGGGTGGGATAAGCAATAAGAGAGCGGAATAAGAGAACGGCATGCCGAAAATCAGAGTACTCATCATCGACGACTCCGCCCTGATTCGGAGCGTGATGAAGGAAATCATCAACAGCCAGCCGGACATGGAAGTGGTCGGCCAAGCGCCCGATCCGGTCAGCGCGCGGGATCTGATCAAGCAGGTCAATCCGGATGTGCTGACCCTGGATGTGGAAATGCCGCGCATGAATGGCCTGGAGTTCCTGGAAAAGCTCATGCGCCTGCGGCCCATGCCGGTGGTGATGGTCTCGTCCCTGACCGAACGCGGCAACGACGTCACCCTCAAGGCCCTGGAATTGGGCGCGGTGGATTTCGTCACAAAACCGAAAGTCGGCGTCAGCGACGGGCTCAATGAATCGTCCAATGAGATCGCCGAGAAAATCCGCGCCGCCGCCCGCGCCCGCGTGCGCCGCCATGCGCTGAACGAGGCGGCGCCCAGCGCGCCCAAACCCCTGGCCGGCCAGTTTCTACATACCACCGAGAAGCTAATCTGCGTGGGATCCTCCACGGGCGGCACGGAAGCGCTCAAGGAGTTCCTGACCCGCATGCCCGCTTCCGCGCCGGGGGTGCTGATCACCCAGCACATGCCGGAAACCTTCACCAACTCCTTCGCCGTCCGGCTCAACAGCCTTTCGGCCATGACCGTCAAGGAAGCCGAGCATAACGAGCGCGTGCTGCCTGGTCATGCCTACATCGCCCCCGGCCACTCCCATCTTCTGGTGAAGAAAAGCGGGGCCTACTACTACACTGAACTTTCCAAGGCGGACCCGGTAAACCGTCACCGGCCATCGGTGGATGTGCTGTTCAACAGTGCGGCCCAGATATTGGGGCCGAATGCCGTTGGCGTGATCATGACGGGAATGGGCAAGGATGGAGCACAAGGTTTGCTCGCCATGCGCCAGGCCGGCGCCCACACCATCGCTCAGCATGAGGCTTCCTGCGTGGTCTACGGCATGCCCAAGGCGGCGGTCGAACTTGGTGCAGCCATGGAGGTGGTGCCCTTGATGGATATCGCGGCGCGTGTGTTGGATCACCTCGGTCGCAGGAATTGAACTTACGCTGAGTCTCCGATTCGCTAAAGAGATGGGAAAAAGAGCCGATAAGTCGGTAGTACCTGCAAGCACGGAGTGAACATGCAAATCGCAAGCGAAGTGGCGGACCACAAGGCCACGTTAAGCCTGAATGGGCGGTTCGATTTCCATTCCCACCGGGATTTCCGCGCGGCCTACGAAAAAGCCTTGGAATCCACTGGAGTAAGGGAAATCGAGATCAATTTCTCCGCAGTGGATTACCTGGACAGTTCTGCCCTGGGCATGCTTCTGCTGTTGCGGGAAAAAGCCGAAGCCATGGGGAAACTCGTGGTGTTGGCTGGACTCCGGGGTACGGTCAAACAGGTTCTGGATATCGCGAACTTCGGCAAGCTATTTACTGTAAAGCCTTGAGGGTTCCGCCGTGTCCGGCATCAGTCTGAAAATCCTCATCGCCGACGATACGCCGACCAACGTCAAACAACTGGAAATCCTGGCCCGCCGTTCTGGGCATATTCCCGTGCTGGCCCATGATGGCCAGTCAGCTGTCGACCAGTTTCAAGCTGAGTCACCAGACCTCGTATTCATGGACATCATGATGCCGGGCATGGATGGCATCACAGCGGTCCAACAGATTCGCGCGCTTCCCACCGACAAGTGGACCCCCATCATTTTTTATTCAGCCCTGGATCGCATGCAGGACATCGTGCGCGGGCTCGAAGCCGGCGGCGACGATTACGTGGTCAAGCCCTCTTCCATCCAGATGTTGCAAGCCAAGATTAACGCCTATTCGCGCCTGCTTGCACTGCAAAAAAAGGAACAAAGTTACATTGAGGAGTTGAAAACCTGGCGCTTGGAAGCCGAGGAGCAAAGTCGTTTGGGCGCCCATGTCATGGCGCGTCTGACGGCCGCTGAAGGGCTGCGGGATCAGATGGTTCATGCCTTCAATTTGCCTGCGGACACTTTCAGTGGAGATCTGCTGTGTGCGGCCCGTACGCCTGCGGGGGTGCTCAATGTGATGCTGGCGGATGCGACCGGCCATGGCCTTTCCGCCGCGCTGTCCGCCATGCCGATGACCCAGACGTTCTACAGTATGACCGACAAAGGTTTCCCCCTTTCCTCCATCGCGGGGGAACTCAACCGCAAGCTTAAAGCCATCTTGCCCGCCGACCGTTTCGTGGCTGCGACCCTGGCTGCCGTCGACGTGCATAACCAGACCGTAGAACTCTGGAACGGTGGGAATCCGGATGCACTATTCGTTAACCCGGAAGGTAAGGTTTCCATGCAATGGGCTTCATGCCATCCACCCTTGGGCATATTGCCCGACAAGTTATTCTCCGGCATGACGGAAACGGCTGTATTCCAGGAGCCAGGTGAATTGGTGCTGTGTTCGGATGGTCTGGTGGAGGCAGAGAATCCTGAGGGTAAATGGCTTGGCCTGGCGGGTGCAGTCGCCCTTCTGGCAGGCGTCAACGATAGCCAGGCGCGCTTCAACCGCTTGCTCCAGGGGGTGGAGTCCCATCTTGGTGGCCATTCAGGACGGGACGATATATCCGTCATGATGGTTTCCGTTCCCATCGAACGGCGCCGAGTCGTGCGGTTCACACCGCCGACGCAGATGTATCAGGGTGCTGTTGCGGAATGGCGGCTAAACCTGTCCTACAGTGCGGCGGAATTGCGTTACCTTGATGTGGTGCCGGCCATGCTGGGGCTGATGACCCAGGTGATTGCGCTCAAGCCCCACCAGGGCGCTTTGTTCCTGATTACTTCCGAGTTGTTCAACAATGCATTGGACCATGGTCTTTTGGGCCTGGATTCCGCCACGAAAGGTTGGATGGGCGGTTTCGAAATCTACATGCAGCAACGGGCTGAGCGCTTGGCCAACTTGGAGAAGGGGCACATCGCCCTGTCATTCCTGCTTCACGAGGACGATGGCCGGGCTGTCCTGGATATCGATGTTTCCGATAGCGGGCAAGGTTTCGATTACGAGGCCTTGACTAAGAACGGAGGTTTGGCCATTGACGACTCCCGTCCTCATGGGCGCGGTATCGCCCTGGTCAGAAGCCTTTGTGCCGAGGTGGTATTCGGCGGTACGGGTAATCGCGTTTGGGCGCGCTACCTTCTCTAAGCCCCCAGCGTTTACCGCCACAAGGGAAATAGCTTATCCGTGCGGAGCTTCCCAGGGGGTTACGCGGTTTCTTCCCCTGTTCTTGGATAGATATAGCGCTTCATCCGCGGCTTGGATCAGAGCTTCCGCGTCCATGAGCGGGGGGAACTGGGCCACCCCGGCGGAAAAACTACAGCGAAACACTGCCAGACCGGCATGCTGCTCGATAGCGGCAAAACTTTCCCGGATTTGATTGAGGACGCTTACCGCGGGATTTGCCGGCGTTTCCGGTAGCACCAGGGCGAATTCCTCGCCGCCATATCGGCCGATGACATCCGCGCCCCGTAGGCGCTGCTTGAGCAGACGCGACAAATTCTTGATCACGCGGTCACCAGCTGGATGGCCATAGGTATCGTTAACCTTCTTGAAATGGTCGATATCGATCAACCCGACCGAGAGGATTTTGTTGAGTCGTTTCGCCCGTGCCACTTCGGCGCGCAGACGTTCCTTGTAGCTGGTGTGATTGAGCAGGCCGGTGAGGCTGTCTCTAACCATGAGGGCGCGCAAGGCGCGGTAGCGAATGACACGACTCCGGACAGCGGAAATAAGGTGTTCGGGCTCGATGGGTTTTTGCAGGAACTCGTCGCCGCCCAGGCTCATGGCCTCGCGCTGGCGCCCAATATCGCTTTCCGCGGAAAGAAATACGATGGGGATCGAGAGATAGGCATCCTGCTGACGAATGACCTTGGCCAGTTCCTGCCCGCTGGCGCCGGGCATGTTCATGTCCAGCAATATGATCTCGGGCGGGCTGTCGACCAGAGTCTCCAGGGTTTTCAGGGGATTGATGACGGTTTGCGTGACAAAGCCGGCGTTGTTTAGGTGAGCAGCATAAAAAGCCGCGAGAGAGGGCGAATCATCGACGATCAGTACTTTTCCCGCCTCGGCCTGGACTGGAGCAGTGAGGCGGTCAAGGGTATCCAGCAGGCTGGTGATTTCCAGTGGCCGCGTGAAATAGGCCTGACAGCCCATGCGCGCGGCTGCCAGCCGGGCATCGATATCTCCGTCGCTGGAAAGACAAGCCACCGGGAGTCGCTCTGCCAGGGCACTGAGCGAGGCTTTCGTCTCGTCGCTCACGTGGCGAAAAGCGCCGTAATCCAGCAGGATCCCCGCAGGGAGGATGTTTCCGGCTGCGGCGAGAAGTTGGTCGGGGTCTCGCAGCAACTGTGGCAAGTAACCGAAATGGCTCAGCTGACTTGCCGTCTCGATCAGATCCGGCACATGGTCGGGGCAAAGGTAAATCCTCCTTCCCCCTTCGTTCTGCTCGCCTTCTGGACTGCCGTATTGCGCCATGGATCCCTCGGGTAAGCGTGTTCGATATGCCGAAAGTAATATCGGCTGATGTGGGCGAATATTAACGTCAGTGAGCGCTCAGGCGTTGATGCGGTCCAATATTTCCATGATTCGTTCCGGACGCCCAGCCCGAAGCAGTTTTTTCGCCAGAGGGGCCAGTTCGGCTGTGTGGCTGCGCATGACCTGTTGCTTGACCGACAGGATATGGGCCGGATGCATTGAAAAATGTGTGAGCCCCATACCCAGAAGCAGCCTCGTCAAGCGCGCATCGCCTGCCATTTCGCCACAAACGGATACCGGTTTTCCCTGCTTCTTGCCGATCTTCAGCGTGTGCTCGATCAATCCCAGCACGCCGGGGTTCAGGGGGTCATATAAATGGGCCACCGCGTCGTCGGTCCGGTCGATGGCCAGGGTGTACTGGATCAGGTCGTTGGTGCCCAGCGATAGAAAGTCGAGCTTGCGTGCGAACCACTCGGCGGCCAAGGCGGCGGCGGGGATCTCGATCATGCCGCCGATGGGGGTGGCCGGATCGTGGGGAATCCCTCCCACTCTCAAGCTACCCCGCGCGGCACCGATAAGCGCAAGGGCCTGGTCCAGTTCCGTCAGGCTGGCCAGCATGGGTAGCAGAATCTGAATCCTGCCGTAGTGGCTGGCGCGGTAGATGGCGCGGATCTGGGTCAGGAATATTTGGGGCTCCGCCAGGCAGAGCCGGATGGCACGCAGCCCAAGGGCCGGGTTGACGCTGGTTTCTTCCATCCAGCGTACGGATTTGTCCGCGCCGACGTCCAACGTGCGGATTACCACCGGCCGGCCACCCATGCCTTGGGCAACGCTGCGATAGGCCTCGAACTGTTCCTCCTCGCTGGGCAGGTCGTCTCGATTGAGGAACAGGAATTCGCTACGGAACAGGCCGATGCCGGTGGCGTTTTCGCCAAGTGCCTGGCCAACATCCGTTGGCAAATCAATGTTGGCCATGAGGTCAACATGGGCGCCATCCAGGGTGGTGGACGGGCTGCTCTTGAGTCGGCGCAGCTTCTTCTGTTCGAGTATCCACTGGTTTCGGCGCAGCCGGTATTCGTCCAGGATGGCCGGGTCCGGATCGACGATGACCACACCCGCCACGCCGTCAACGATCAGCCAGTCTCCTTCGCGAATCAGAGCGCGGGCATTGTGCAGCGCCATAGCCGAAGGCAGGCTCAGGCTGCGCGCCAGGATGGCGGTGTGGGAGGTGGTGCCGCCCAGATCGGTGATGAAGCCGGCAAAGGTATGCCGTTTGAACAGAACCATGTCGCTGGGCGACAAATCGTGGGCGACCAGAATGCTGTCGCCTTCGTCGGCGGCCTTCAGCGGGGCGTGGCCCGGGTGGCCCATCAACACCTTGAGCACTTTGTCCGCCACTTGCCGCACGTCGTGGCGGCGTTCGCGCAGGTAGTCGTCGTCGATGGCCTCGAATTGGGCGATGAGCGCTTCGGTCTGTTGGGCCAGCGCCCACTCGGCATTGCAATGTTCTGCCCGGATCAGCCGCTTGGGTACCTCGGAAAGCATGGAGTCGGACAGGATTAAGGCGTGTACTTCGATGAAGGCCGAGAGTTCCGCCGGAGCGCCGCCGGGGATATGGGTTTGCAGCGAAAGCAGTTCTGCCCGCACGGTCCGCACTGCCTCGGCAAAGCGCGCCACCTCGGCTTCTAGGTGCTCCGGACGCAGCACGTAATGGGGGGCTTCCAGCCGCTCATGGGAATACAACTGGGCGCGGCCGATGGCGTAACCGCCGGAAACGCCGATGCCGTGCAGGGAGAAACTCATTCTCCCTCCCCGAACTTGTCTTCGATCAACGCGACCAGCGCATTCATCGCCTCGTTTTCATCCGGACCGAGGGTTTCCAATTTGATGGTGGTACCCCGTGCGGCGGCCAGCATCATCACACCCATGATGCTTTTGCCGTTGATGCGACGACCATTGCGGGAGAGCCAGACTTCGGATTGGTATTGGCTGGCGGTCTGGGTGAGTTTGGCGGAAGCGCGGGCGTGCAGGCCCAGTTTGTTGGTGATCTCGATATCGCGTTCAGCCACGGGTTGGCTCCGGGTGGATATTGAAGATGCCGGACTGGCCTCCCGCCACGGCCTTCGCGACGAGGACTGCCATACCCTGGTCGCGATAGGTCAGGGCCTTGAGCAGCATGGGCAGATTGACGCCCGCAATGGCTTCGACTTCCCGCGTATGCAAAATCTTGCACACGGTGTTGCAGGGGGTGGCGCCATAAACATCGGTCAGGATCAATACGCCTTCTCCCTGATCGAGCTCGGTAATGCGGTCCTGTGCCCGTTCCAGCATTTCGGCAGGGTCGTCGCAGGCGGAAAGGTCCAGGTTCTCCAGAGCCTCGGGCCGCTTGCCCAGCACATAGGTGGCACATTGGATGAGACTGTCGCCCAGATTGCCGTGGGCGACGATAAGCAGCGAGATCATGGAAATGATTGGGAACGGAAGTTGCCGGCATTTTACGCCGATGAATCACGCTAGAATGCTGCGAGGCAACATTCGCTTATCCCTTTGATCGAAAAGGTCGAATTTGAGCCACATCCGGCCCGAGCGGTAGAATCCCCAGTCTTGTTCCCCGAGCAGTTTTCCATGTCCGCCGAGCGCATTCGCGAAATCCCCTACAACTACACCTCGTTCTCCGACCGGGAGATCGTCATCCGCCTGCTGGGCGACGAGGGGTGGCGCCTGGTGGAGGAACTGCGCGCCGAGCGGCGCACCGGCCGTTCCGCGCGCATGCTGTTCGAGGTGCTGGGCGACATCTGGGTGGTGACGCGCAACCCCTACCTGGAAGATGACCTGCTCTCCAATCCCCAGCGCCGGGATCTGCTGATCCAGGCCCTGCGTCACCGCCTGGCGGAGATCGAGAAGCGGCGCCAGGGCAACGAGCGGGTGGGCAAGCTGCTGGTGTTCGCCGGCCGCGCGGTGGACGCCTTCGCCGCCGGTTTCGGTGAAACCGAGCGCCTGCGCCGCGATATCCTGCGCCGCTTGCTGCCTCACACCCGCAAGGACAACATCGCCTTCGACGGCATGGCCCGGGTCAGCCACGTCACCGACGCCACCGACTGGCGCGTGGAATATCCCTTCGTGGTGCTGCACCCGGACAGCGAGGACGAGATTCCCGCCCTGGTGGCCGGCTGCGTCGAACTGGGCCTGACCGTCATCCCGCGCGGCGGCGGCACCGGCTACACCGGTGGCGCAGTGCCGCTCACCCGGCTGTCCGCCGTCATCAACACGGAAAAGTTGGACCGCATGTCGGCCATCGAATCCCGCGTGCTGCCGGGCCATTCGGCAGCCACGCCGGTGATCGTCTGTGGCGCCGGTGTGGTCACGCGCCGGGTCATGGAAGCGGCTGAGGTGAAGGGCCTCGCCTTCGCGGTGGACCCCACCAGCGCCGACGCCTCCTGCATCGGCGGCAACGTCTCCATGAACGCGGGCGGCAAGAAGGCCGTGCTGTGGGGCACGGCGGTGGACAACTTGGTGTCCTGGAAAATGGTGACGCCGCAAGCCGACTGGCTGGAAGTCACGCGCCTGGACCACAACCTGTCCAAGATCCACGACGTGGACGAAGTCCGCTTCGAACTGCGCCGCGCCCACGCCGACGGCACGCCGAAAGGCGCCCCGGAAATCCTCGCCATCCCCGGCCGCGTGTTCCGCAAGCAGGGCCTGGGCAAGGACGTCACCGACAAGTTCCTGGCCGGTCTGCCAGGCATCCAGAAGGAAGGCTGCGACGGCCTCATCACCCAGGCCACCTTCGTGCTGCACCGCATGCCGCCCCAGATCCGCACGGTGTGCATGGAGTTCTTCGGTCCGGTGGGCGAGGCGGTGCCCGCCATCGTCGAGGTGAAGAACCTGATGGACACCCGCCCCGGCGGCGTGGTGCTGGCCGGCCTGGAACACATGGACGCCCGCTACATCAAGGCGGTGGGCTACGCCACCAAGGCGGACCGCATCGGCCGGCCCAACATGGTGCTGCTGGCCGATCTGGCCGGCGACGACTCGGCCTCCGCCGATGCCGCCGCCGCGAAGATCGTCGACTTCGCCCGCAGCCGGGGCGGCGAGGGTTTCGTCGCCATCACCCCGGAGGCGCGCAAAAAGTTCTGGCTGGATCGGTCCCGCACAGCCGCCATCGCCGCCCACACCAACGCCTTCAAGGTGAACGAGGACGTGGTGATTCCCCTGGGCCGGCTGGGCGAGTATTCCGACGGCATCGAGCGCATCAACATCGAGCTGTCCATCAAGAACAAGCTGGCCCTGCTGGATGCCCTGGAACTTTTCCTTAGGGGCGAACTGCCCCTGTTCGAAGACGAGGAAGGTGTCGCCGATCCGGCCCTGACCGAGGCGCGCCGGGAACGCGCCTTAGTCCTGCTGGCCGAGGTGCGCGGCCGCTGGAGCGGCTATCTCGCCGATCTCGACGCGCCCCTGCCGCCCAGCCTGTGCAACGTCTCCGACCATGCGCCCCAGAGCGAGGGCAAGAGCGTGTTCCGCGCCCTCCAGGACCACAGCCTGCGCGTGTCCTGGAAACGGGAGGTCAGGGCGGAATTGCGCCAGATCTTCACCGGGCGGGAATACGAGCCGGTGCTGGCCGAGTGCGACGCCCTGCACCAGCGCGTGCTCA